>CASBQC010000084.1 GCA_949127805.1 Nostocales cyanobacterium PMM_0081 | reverse complement strand
TCATGAAACTTTTTTTGTGGTTTTTCAAGTAGCCTACTATAAAGTATAAATCTTTATCTGTTGCTGCAAGATATCAGTTTTACCCAACTTCAAGAAATAAAGTTGAATAGACATCTCCAGAAATGAAACATGCGTTATCCACAACCCTTGTAGAGACAGCGATTTATCGCGTCTCTACTCTACGTCTTTTTCTATGTCTAATATTTAGGCATAAATTAGGTTTATCCGCCACAAATCGTCGTTTCAGGGATTAAGCGTTGTCCATTAACCTAATTTTTTCGTATCTATGCATAAGTCGGTCAAATTTTAAAACCGAAAAAATAAAAAGGGCTTACGCACGGATAATATTTTTTTGTAATATTTGTAGCTTGCCAAATACCACTTGACTTTGCTAAATTAACCAAGTTGAAGCTAAAACCTTAGTTTTCAATTCTCAAGGCTAGTATTCAGGTGTTGCAGCCACTACTAAACAAAAGTAAAAGCGAAGTTTGAGTTATCGGGTGATGTCACTTTCATTGAGTGCTTCCATCCAAGCAATCAAAATCGCAGTTGTTCAGTTCCATAGAAAATCGGATACATGAAACAAACGCAATTGTGGTCTGTTGTCGCTTTGTCAACAACTGTTTTGGGGCTACCGTCAGTTGGTCGTGCTGCAACAACCAACGGAAATTCTACCACTCCGGGCGAGACAGTTTCTAATGATGCGGTGAATGTGAAAAAATCCCAATCTTTAAGGGAAAAACTTACCTCCCGTGGTATAGTTACTGAAATTCATGCTCATAACTTAGCAGGTCGTCAGGCGATAACGCTGTATGTCCGCAATATTCCTTTTCTCACGTTTGTTAGTCAAGGGGATATCAGCAGCCCAACTCAAAGAGCGAGTGCGATCGCTACTAAAATCAATCAACTAATAACAGACAAAGTTGACGCCAGTCAAATTACGGTAAGTTGGAAAGCCGCAAGCTATATCATCAAAGTCAATGGTGAAGAACTGGTAGAAATCGATGGTGACACAACACGTCTACCAGATACAACCAATAACCTATCACAAGATGCCCTGCAAGCCACCAATCGCTTGCGGAGACTAATTGATATCACTCATGCCTTAAACCAGATTGATAATATCCCCCTTCCACCCCCAGAACCGATTAAACAGCCACAACAGGTGAAAAAGCCACCACAGCAAAATACTCCTGGGGAAGTACAAGCCACCTCTAAAGGTATGGCTTCATATTACAGCTATGAAGGTGGTAATCGTACTGCTACAGGTGAGAGATTTAATCCTCAAGGATTGACCGCAGCTCATCGCAGCTTGCCTTTTGGAACACGAGTTCGTGTCACCAACACTAACAATGGTCGTTCTGTGGTGGTGCGAATTAATGACCGGGGTCCATTTATTCGCGGTCGAGTAATTGACCTTTCTGTGGGTGCGGCAAGAGAATTAGGAATGATTAGCAGTGGTGTTGCCGCAGTGAAAATAGAAATTTTGAGTAATTAATCCTCACCGACACCTTAAAAGGTGCGGCTACACGTACAAAGCCCACCTGCGTGGGCTATAATCTTTTAGCCCACGCAGGTGGGCTTTGCTCGTATAGCCACAGGCTTACAGCCTGTGTTACTCACCAAATCCGCCACCACCAGGGGTTTCGATTACAAAAACATCCCCTGGTTGCATTTCTACTGTTGCTGTGCTATCTAAACTCTCTTGGCTTCCATCCTGACGTTGTATCCAGTTGCGTCCTACTAGTCCGGCTTCTCCACCATTTAAGCCAAAGGGACGAACAAATCGATGTCCGGAGAGAATATTAGCTGTCATCGGTTCGAGAAACTTGATACGGCGAATCACTCCATTCCCGCCCGAATGTTTCCCTTTACCGCCGCTATTAGGACGAAGACTAAAGCTTTCTAAAAGTACAGGATATCGGGTTTCTAAGACTTCTGGATCGGTGAGGCGGGAATTAGTCATGTGAGTTTGGACACCATCAGTCCCATCAAAATCAATTCCTGCGCCCGAACCGCCGCAAATGGTTTCATAATATTGATAGCGATCGTTTCCAAAGGTAAAATTATTCATCGTTCCCGCAGATGCAGCCATGACACCCAAAGCACCATATAAAGCATCCACGATAGTTTGCGAAGTCTCCACATTACCCGCGACTACTGCTGCCGGATAAGTTGGGTTCAGCATACAGCCAGAAGGGATAATAATTTCTAGAGGATTAAGACAGCCGGCATTGAGGGGAATATTATCATCAGCTAGAGTCCGGAAGACATATAAAACTGCTGCTTGAGTGACAGCTTTGGGAGCGTTGAAGTTACTATTTAATTGTTCAGATGTGCCTGTAAAATCAATTTTAGCACTGCGATTTTTTCGAGCGATCGTCACTTGAACTTTAATTTCCGCACCGCTATCCATCTCATAAGTAAATGAACCATCTTTTAAAACATCAATCGCTCGTCTAACTGCTTCTTCGGCATTATCTTGCACAAATTTCATGTAAGTTTGAACTGTCTCAAGTCCATATTGTGAAATTATTTTCCGCAGTTCTTGCACTCCTCTTTCATTGGCGGCAATTTGTGCTTTGAAATCAGCTAAATTTTGGTCGGGGTTACGAGCCGGATAAATATGATTTGAAAGATGCTGCCTGACTAATGTTTCTTGAAAATTACCCTCTTCAACTAAGAGAAAGTTATCAAATAAAATTCCTTCTTCTTCTACCGTCGTACTGTGAGGAGGCATGGAACCGGGAGTAATTCCACCGATATCGGCTTGGTGTCCGCGAGAAGCGACGTAGAAAATAACTTGTTTTCCATCTTCGTCAAAAACGGGGGTAATTGCAGTTACATCAGGAAGATGTGTTCCCCCATTGTAGGGATTATTTGATAAATAGACATTTCCTGGTTTTAAAGTGTCGCCTTTATCGTTAATTAAACTGCGAACACTTTCACTCATTGACCCTAAATGTACAGGAATGTGCGGGGCATTAGCTACTAATAATCCAGAAGAATCAAAAATAGCGCAAGAAAAATCTAGACGTTCTTTGATATTTACAGATGCTGCCGTGTTTTGCAGAACAATCCCCATTTGTTCGGCGATAAATTGATAAAGGTTTTTGAAGATTTCTAAGCGAACTGGGTCGGGTTGAGATGTTGTATACATTTTTAACTCCTTAAAAAAATCGTAGTAAGCACTTAAGTGCTTAAATAAAGCGCTGAAGCGCTTACTACTGCGATCGCGAAATGTGCAAAATTTCGCCTGTTGTAGAGAATCCGGCACGGGTGTAAATTCGCACTTCTTCTTCATGTGCCGCCATGAGAAAAGCAACACGCACACCTGCGTCGAAAGCTTCTCGCACCAGTCGAGTTGTCAAGGCTCCTGCTATCCCCCGTCGGCGAAAAGCAACACGCACACCGATACCAGCGACTTCTGTTGTTTGATTTCCCGGCACGGTACACACTCCAGCCCCCGCAGGTTCACCTGTAGCCGCTACACGAGCAAGTACGGCGATTCCACCTGCTGCTAAACTATTACGAAGACGTTGACCATCTTCGGGACTTGGTGCAGACTCTCCGTAAGCCTCGTTTTGCACCGTAACTGTAGCAAGCATCTCAGCGTCCGAAACTGGTACAATTAATTCGATGTCTGGGGGAACGGGAAGCGATCGCTCTGAACCAGGAGTACAAGTCATCAGTGGCAAGCGTCCCTCAACGGTGAAACCAGCAGCTACCAGTACCTCCTCCACAGCAGGTGCGAGTGTTGCAACGTACTCCAAACGCGGCTTTCGTCCGCGACTTTCATAGGCAGCGATTAGAGCGTTTACGTCGGTGAGTGACGGTGTAGCAGCGTCGTCGGGGATGGCATAGTTAAGAAAGGGATTGGCGCTATGGGGGTTGAAGGTAGCGAGGAATGGTCCTATTTGCTTTGTGTCACGTTGCTGGCTTGCCGCAAAGCGCAAATATGACTGAATGCGAGAGTCCATGAATGGATGCCTTTTTATTGTAAAACTGTGTTGAGGTTAGTGTAGCGAAGTGAGTATTTTTAAGCACTGAAGTGCTTACTACGAATAAATTAAATCCGTTCTAAAATTAAATGATTGCGTTCAGTTAATCTTGCTTTCCATAATGGTTCAACTACAATTGTGCTAATTTTTTCGACAATAATTGCTGGTCCACTAATAATATCTTGCGGCTGTAAATCTTCCCGTCGATAAACGGGTGTATCATGCCATTTGTCAGCGCTAAACATGCGTACTATCTCAACAGATATGGGGATTTCATCTAGAGGACGTTTCCGAGTAATTAAAGGTTCTTCAGGAGTATCCATCTTCTGAATTACTTCTACCGAAACCGACTCAACAATTAAGCTTTTCTCTAATTGAATAAAACCATAACGCGATTTATGCTCAACTTCAAACTCCTCCCGCATTCTCACCACATCCAAATCAAAATTTACAGGCAAAATTGAATTAGTCCCCTCATACTTCAAATTAACCTTTCTAACTAACTCCTCCTCATTAACTCCGCGCACCTCTGCGCTTACCTCTGCGTACCTTTGCGTTTCAAACTCTTCCCTCCCTTGAACTTCCAAACTCTTCATTAACTGCTGTAATTGCGGAATTGATGCTTGGGTTAAAGGCTGTTCTACTCCTGCTTCTCTAATTGCCCTAACATCAGCTAAACCCATTCCATAAGCAGAAAGAACACCAGCATAAGGATGCAAAAATATCTTTTTCATCCCTAAAGTATCGGCTATTAAACAAGCAACTTGTGCTCCAGCACCGCCAAAACAACAAAGCACATATTGACGCACATCGTAACCTCTTTGCAGACTGATTTTTTTAATTGCATTCGCCATATTTTCGACAGCGATCGCTATAAATCCCGCTGCTACTTGTTCGGGGGTACGAGCATTTTTTGTCACAGCTTCAATCTCTTGGGCTAATTCTGTAAATTTCTCAATAACAATATCTTTATCTAAAGGCAAATTACCATCAATTCCAAAAACAGAAGGAAAATATTGCGGGTGAATTTTGCCTAACATCACATTAGCATCTGTTACCGCCAAAGCTCCACCACGTCGGTAACAAGCAGGTCCAGGATTTGAACCAGCAGATTCGGGTCCCACACGATAACTAGAATTATCAAAAAATAAAATTGAACCCCCACCAGCCGCAATTGTATTAATTGCTAATACGGGAACTCGCATTCTCGCTCCGGCAATTTCTGAATTCAATTGTCGTTCATACTCTCCTTTATAGTGAGCAACATCTGTACTTGTTCCACCCATGTCAAAGGTAATAACTGATTCAAAACCCGCTCTTTTACTAGTTTGAACTGCGCCGACAATTCCCCCAGCCGGACCACTCAAAATACTATCTTTGCCTTGAAATTGTTGTGCATCGGTTAACCCTCCATCAGATTTCATAAACATTAATCTAACTCCGGGTAACTGATTAGCTACTTGGTTGACGTAGCGACGCAGAATTGGAGTTAAATAAGCATCTACGACTGTTGTATCTCCTCGGCTAACCAATTTCATTAAAGGACTAACTTGATGGGATACAGATATTTGTGTAAATCCGATTTTTTGCGCGAGTTGGGCAACTTGTTGTTCGTGTTTGGGATAGCGATCGCTATGCATAAAAACAATGGCACAACTGCGAATTCCTGTATGATAAACTGTTTGTAAGTCGTTTTTTACTTGTTCTATATTTACAGGCTTTAATTCTTGACCATGAGCATCATATCGTTCATCAACTTCAATTACTTGTTCGTAAAGCATCGTTGGTAAAATGATATGACGGGCAAAGATATTAGGACGGTTTTGATAACCTATTCTTAAGGCATCTTTAAAGCCTTTAGTAATGAGAAGAACTAGGCGATCGCCTTTTCTTTCTAACAGTGCATTTGTGGCGACTGTTGTACCCATTTTTACTACTTCTATGGCTTCTGCGGGAATAGGTTCGTTACCTGAAAGTCCGATGATATCGCGAATTCCTTGAATTGCTGCATCTTGATATTGTTCGGGATTTTCTGATAGTAATTTGTAAACTATTACCCATTGCTGGTTAGGTAGGGGAACGATTAGAAAGCGTTCGGGATGTGTTGATAGTCTGTCTATAATTGCCTGATTATTCGTAACAGCGACAATATCTGTGAATGTACCACCGCGATCGGCAAAAACTTTTAACATTGCTCTGTTTCCTCTGCGGGTATAGAAGTAGGATAACAATAGAATCTAGGGATAGTATCATTTAATTTTTATCGTCCTCTTCGGAATTTACGGTTATTTATATGTAATCATTAAAGATAGTGCTTATGACGCTGAGTAGCTACAAGTGGCAAAGTCGCTACCAAATTACCGAAAATTTCAGTGCCAAATAGTATCTACAGAAACTCCTCGCATGAACAGTAGAACTCCAGTCAACAAAATCCTCATTTTGGCAGCAAGTCCCAAAGATATGAACAGAGTGCGGCTAGAGGAGGAGTTGCGTGACATCGAGGAAGGCTTACAAAGAGCAAAAAAACGCGATCAATTTAACTTAAAGCCAGCGTTGGCAGTACGCACCAGAGATATTCACCGCCAAATCATGGATTTTGAGCCACAGATTGTCCATTTTTCTGGACATGGTGAGGGTGAAGACGGCTTGGTATTTGAAGATGTAACAGGAAAGGCGAAGCTAGTAGATGCAGAGGCACTAGCTTTACTATTTGAGTATTTCGCAGACCATGTAAAATGTGTAGTACTCAATGCTTGTTATTCGGAGTTTCAAGCGCTTGCGATCGCTCAACATATAGATTATGTCATTGGCATGAGTCAGGCGATCGGCGATACAGCAGCAATTGAATTTGCCGTTGGTTTTTACGATGCTTTGGGTGCTGGGAAAAGTTTTGAAGATGCCTACAAACTTGGTTGTATAGCCATTCGCATGGCAGGTATTCCAGAGCATCTGACACCTAAATTGCTGAGAAAAAAACAGTTTGAGACGGAAGGTGCAAATACAACCGCTTCAAATTTTGCTGATACTGTTGAAGTGTCAACATCTGAGATTACTAGTTCCATATGTAGCGTCAAGTTGGAAACTCCAACAGATGCTCTTGATTCTGAGCGAGTCATAGATTACACTCGATTACAACAATTGCTAGCAGCGGAAAATTGGCAAGAGGCTGACACCGAAACCGGAGCTATTGTGCTAAAGCTATCTGGTCGAGAACAACAGGGTCAACTTGAAGCAGAAGATTTGAGAAAATTGCCCTGTCAAGACCTCAGCCACATCGACCAACTTTGGGTTAAATATAGCAATGCGCGATTTGGTTTTAGTGTACAACAGCGTATTTGGCGAAGCATTGGAGGGACTAGAAAAGCAGGTTACGAAGTCTTTCAGAGTTTTGGCGATCGCGTTGGCTGGTTTGTAAGAGATAGCTGGAGTAGAGATAACCTTATTTTTGCTTTGACTGCTTCTGAAGGTCATCTTCCGTATTGCAGAGCTTGGTTAAATTCAAAGCGAGCTAATGCTGTTGTAAGTCGTTTTTCTTCTCTCATGTCAAGGCTTGAGGAGTGCAAAATACAATCTGACACTGCGCTTATCGAACAGATTATCAAACCAGAGCTTCCAAATGAGCAAGCAACTCGACGAAATGTAACTCCAAATAATGGCACAAAGACATCAATACCCACCAACTTCAGCCGACTTGTTTTAATGGCTATGGGTGCGCTTGTATTGCTTGGTACTCTTGGTACTTTGTTGGGGATTTACTTTTCTAATGAACGAAGATATCCTTCTCCTCAGCCTTCGATGTCTCCTTCTTTCCAACCTAAACTTTCTCACACTTTGGGTGAAATACAGTTGAGAGAAAACGTTATTACTTCGGATTTGTAGAAAGCAGCAGTCGTGCGATCGCACTTGTTTCATTTATACATATTATTACTCTGTAATCTCCTCTAACTTATCTAGAGCATCTTGTAGTGCTTGACGGCAAAACTCTGGGTAGTTATCAATAACTTTGATTTTTTCAGCCATTGACTTAGTAACCCTGATAGCGATTCTCTCTGTTAAAGGTTCATCCCTATTAGTGGTGAATTGATGTTTTTTTAAATAAGGCTTTTCCTCATGATTAGGCATTTTAAGTTTTATTAACATTAATATATCGCTAGGCAACAAGCGATAATAATTATTTTGGAGGCTATCTCCCTGGACAGTTGGTAGCCACCAAATCCATTAATCAATATCAACCAATGGACAATTCCATGTTTACACGTTCTGAACTGGAAATCAAAACGCTGAAACAGTTAAAAGATTTAGCTAGTCGTTACGGGATTAAAGCTACAGGCAATCCAGCCTACAAAACCTCTTGGATTACGTCCTTAATGGCTTTTCCAGTGCTAGCGATTCAACAAATCAAACAAGGGAGAGGATTAAAAAGTCCCACCTTTGTCAGCTTTCAAGCGTTGGGTACTGCACTCGATGAAATGGAAACTCCCACTGTTGAGCAAACCGCACTGATTAAAATCACAATGGAAGGTAGACGGATGTCATATAGCGATCGCACTTGCCCAAGAGAGATTATTAAACCTACACAAAGCAAAACTGCATATAGAGCAAGCTATTAACCTGATAAATCACTAACATCCCTAAACTCAAATCTTGCACCTCTACCTGAGTTAGCCTTGAACTGAAGTTCAAGGCTAATAGCTCAAGTCCGTTAAAACGGACTCAAAGATTTACCCAGTCCGTTTTAACGGACTTAAGCTTTAAGCCAAGAAATTTATTTCTTGGCGGACGAAAATTATGGTGCAAGATTTAAGTAAATAAAATCCCCCTTTCCTACTTTGGAAAGGGGGTAGAATGTTAGATTACGCGGGATAAATCCGTAGACGCCGATTTGGTTCATCCCCAAAACTGTGCGACTTCAAGCGGTAGTGTTCTACCAACTCGTGTTGCATTTTACGCACTTGGGCAGAACGTGGCAGTAATTCTACTGGTTGCCCTTTAGGAATGACAATTTGCTCTACGGCAAGTCTAGCTTCCTCTAAGGCATCCATTTCATCATCGCTGCCACTGTGGAGAAACAATTGCAACTCCCGGTCATCGGCTAGCTCTGGATCGTCCATGTTCAGCAAGCGTCGCAAACCACGAGTAATCTGGGGAATCGTGCTTGACTTAATCATGTGAATGGGTAGATGACGAGCTTTCGCCATTTGCCTGAGTTTAGCGTGATTTTTGACATGCGATCGCAGTGCCAAAATTGCATCAGCACTATCTATATCTTTTGTCAATGCAACCGGCAAAGTTAATACACTTATTACCTGTTCCAATTGGTGGCGACTAACACCATAGGGGAAAATATGCAATGGCAAATCTTCGCCGTTTGGTCCAGCGTGTCTGGGAACAGCGAAATCAATACTCTCAGAGTAATTGAAAGATTCATCTAATAAGCGGTCAAATTCACTTTGCCCGGAAACCCGCTCTCGCTCAGGAGATAATAGCGGTAGTGCTACCATTTGTCCGGATGAACGCCAGCCATTAGGGGGTCGCGCTGATGCGAAAGATTCCTCACCAACGGCTTGGGATAGACCACGACCATTTACTACAGATAACTGTCGAGCGATCGCCACCTTGCCCTGATCGTCAACGGTTCTCGTCTGCGGGTTAGGCTGACGTCCACGCAGAAGAGTATCAACCGTATCCGCAACAGCTTCGTGTACTACCCAGCGCTGCCGTTCCTGCATTTCCACAGCAATTTCAAAAGTAGGAGGCGCTTTACGTTCCAAAACAGTCTTTTGACTGCCCCGTCTTCTCGCTTCGTCATCCCCCAAAGTCACAGCCTGGATACCCCCAACTAAATCACATAATGTCGGATTTTTAATCAGGTTTTCTATCTGGTTGCCGTGTGCCGTACCTACCAACTGTACACCGCGTTCAGCAATAGTACGTGCCGCCAGAGCTTCGAGTTCTGTACCAATTTCATCAATAACGATGACTTCTGGCATATGGTTTTCCACTGCCTCAATCATCACCTGATGCTGAAGTTCGGGATGAGCCACTTGCATTCGTCTGGCACGACCAATAGCGGGGTGGGCAACATCACCATCTCCAGCAATTTCGTTGGACGTATCGATGATTACCACTCGCTTATTTAACTCATCCGCCAAAACACGGGCTATTTCCCGTAAGGCAGTAGTTTTGCCGACGCCTGGACGCCCCAGCATGAGAATCGATTTACCAGTTTCTACCAAATCGCGGATCATGCCTATAGTTCCGAATACCGCTCGACCGACGCGACAAGTCAAGCCGATAATTTTCCCGGTGCGGTTGCGGATGGCGCTGATCCGATGCAGAGTTTGCTCAATTCCTGCGCGATTATCTCCGCCAAAAATTCCCACTCTCGAGACGCAATCATCTATCTGTTCTTGAGTGACGGGTGTTTCGCTCAGATACTCGGCGCTCTGGGGAAAACGAGCTTCTGGGCGACGACCCAAATCCAAGACAACTTCAACTAAACTATCTCGTCGGGGATGACTCTCTAGTATTTGACGCAGGTCTTGGGGCACAATGTCTAATAACTTTTGGAGATCGTCTGTAATCGTCATGCTTTCTATGGTGACGTTTTTAGAGATAGATAGGACACTTTTTTTGATTTGTGTCCACAACGCGCTTTTTTTAGCGCTCCTGCTGTGACTTGAGTTGGGAAACGAGAGAATAAGCAAGCTCTACAGCTTGCCAAAGTAATACTTCGTCTTCTTCAAGACGAATCGCCTTTACACTTGCTTGGTTTACCTCCTTAGTTTCTAACTGTTCAAGAATTGATGACAACAGTACACGGGCGTAACTGCCGTATGC
>CASBQC010000083.1 GCA_949127805.1 Nostocales cyanobacterium PMM_0081 | reverse complement strand
TCTGTGTAGCCGCGACTTCCAGTCGCCAAGGCAAGTAATAAATTAGACTTTTCAAACAACCTCTAATATTCTACTAATTGCAGAAAATTAACATTAAATATTCTTGGATAAATAGCTTTTTTAACAGTATTTTCAAACTGGTCATTTATCCTGTATAAGTTATTTTTGTGAGTATTTAAGTCCCGATAGGAAAAAACGCAAAGGGACGCAGAGCTACGCAGAGAAATCGCTACTAATTAATGAAATTTCGTACTTAGTTAAAATAAAAAGAGCGATCGCACTTGACATTCAAGACAGTCGCTACAAAATCAAGCGATCGCTCTGAGGCACCCGACAAATACTAATTTTGTTCAAAAATCAAACCGGATTCTATAGATTTGTAAAATTTTCCGGATATATCCTTCAACAAGAGTGCATAAAATCGTAGCAACCAACCTAGAAAAACTTGACTCTTATTAAATAACCAGTATTTATAAAAACATCAAATTTTAAGTATATTTTCCCAATTGGTTGCTATTAACCGTATCGTAATTTAAAAAAATGTGTCCATTAGGCGTTGCTACTAGTCGCTCTACTTATGCTTTAGAAACCGGACAGGCAAAACTTTGGCTGGTGTTGGTGGGTGTAAACCAATACCAAGATGAGCGATTGCCCTCTTTACGCTACTCAGCGGTAGATTGTCAAGGTTTAGGAGAAGCTTTAGCAGATGCAACCCAAGCGTTTCCGCAGACGGAAGTGTGGACTCACCACGATTTTTCGTTACGGTTGCCGACACTAACAAATATTCTTACTAGTTTAAAACAAATTGCTGCTGCGGCTCAACCACAAGACACGATTTTATTTTATTTTTCTGGACATGGGATGTTTGAGCGAAACTCTGGGCAGGTAGTTTTGTGTCTGGCAGATACGCAAATCGATAATTTACTCAACACAGGTTTAGGCTTACAGGAATTATTACATTTATTGGGACATAGTGGAGCGCAGACGCAGTTGGTGTTGTTGGATGCTTGTCATAGCGGCAGTATGTCACTCAAGGGAGCAAAAGGAGAAATACCAAACTGCGAAAACCTGACACCGCAAATGGTTGACTTGTTGCGGCAAAAAGCGAAAAAGAGCAAAGGGTTTTATGCTTTGCTTTCTTGTGACACAGATCAACAATCTTGGGAATTTCCGGAATTAGGACATGGAGTCTTTACTTATTATTTAATGCGGGGGTTGCGAGGTGAAGCTGCTGATGGACGCGGTTTGATTGATGCGGATAGTCTTTATCGATATATTTATCATCAGACGCAGCAATACATTGAGCAAACTAACCAACAACTGCGACTGATTAATCAGCAAAAAAGAGGTAGGGGGGAAACTAGACTTCATTTAGAATATCCTTTGCAAACTCCGAAGCGGATTGTTGAAGGAGTTGGGGAAATTATTCTCGGCTTAAAATCAGAAGTTGTGCAATCGTTCTCTTTGCGACAAGCGTTGATTGTTGAGGGACTGACAACTAATAAGACGACTCTGGATTTCTGTAAATTATTGCGCGGTGTTGGTGGCTTTGAGTTGGAGTATTTGCCACAAGGTGATAAAATAACCGCTTCATATATTCAAGAAGGAATGCAGAATTGCTTGCAGAAAAAGCAAGATTCTCAAAATTTAGAACATGAGGCAACTGTTTTATTATATCTGCGTGGCAGACTGAAGGAAACCGAAACCGGCGAAGCTGTGTTAGTAGTGGGGTCGGATATTCAATTGAGTCGCTCTTGGTTAAGACAACAACTGAGGCGATCGCCTTACACTCAACAGATTATCATCTTAGATTGTCCTGCTATAGAGACGCGAGCGATCGCGTCTCTACAAGATTGGATAGAAGACTTACAACTAAGTTCCGAGCAAGGACAGTGTATCATTGCCGCAGCTTCCCCAAAAGACAACCCCGAACAATTCGCCCAAGTTCTCCACGATACCCTGAAAGCTGCCCAACAGCAAAACAGTTTATCGGTAGCTAGTTGGATAACTCAATTGCAACTATCTTGTTCAAATATATTACCATTGCACATTTGGGTATCTGGCATCCAAGGCGTTATTGAAATTATACCTAACAGAAGTGCTACGAGAGATATCAATTTAACGGAAGGAATTGATTTAGGGCTTTGCCCTTACCGGGGATTAAGAGCTTTTACCCCTGAAGATGCCCAGTATTTCTACGGTAGGGAAGCTTTGACGCAGCAACTTATGCATCACTTGACAAGTAAGTCATTTCTTGCGGTAGTTGGTGCCTCTGGTAGCGGGAAATCTTCAGTTGTCCAAGCGGGATTAATCGCTCAACTGCAACGCGGTAAACAATTACCCGGTAGCGAAGAATGGTGGATTAAAAGCTTTCGTCCTGGTGCAAATCCCCAAGACGCTTTATCGCGACGCTTGGTGGATAGCGGTACTGAGAAAGAAAAAGCTTACCAGCAAATACAACTAGAAGAAATGTTGTATCAAGGGGGACAAGGATTTGCTCACTGGGTAACTAAGCGACCAGAACCAATGATTATTTTAGTCATAGACCAGTTTGAGGAATTATTCACCCTTGCTCAAGCTGCTGACAGACAGCGCTTTTTAGAACTTGTGTTGTCAGCGTTGGAATTAGTTCCAGATAAGTTGAAAATAGTCATCACTCTGCGGGCAGATTTTATCGCGCCTTGTTTGGAAATACCGAAATTAGCGCAGCTTTTACAACAGTCTAGCATTCTTGTACCGCCTTGTTTAAGTGAGGAGGAGTATCGTCACGTTATAATTAACCCTGCGGAACAAGTCGGTTTAACTGTTGAACCAGTGTTAGTTGAAGTGCTGTTGCGAGAGTTACACCGCTCACCCGGAGATTTACCGCTTTTAGAATTTGTTTTAGAGCAGTTGTGGGAACATCGAGTTGCAGGTAAGTTAACTTTACAAGCTTATCAGCAGCACTTGGGTGGAATTAAAGGAGCGCTGGAAAGTAAAGCGCAATCAGTTTACGAGAGTTTAGACCCTGAAGCTCAAGAATGCGCTCGTTGGATTTTTCTGTCATTGACGCAGTTAGGTGAAGGTACGGAAGATACTCGACGACGGATGTATAAATCAGAGTTGATTGTGAAAAAATATCCGGCACCATTGGTAGAAAAGACACTGGGAGCGTTAACTGCTGGGAAGTTGATAGTGGTGAATTTGGAAGAGGGAGGGAG
>CASBQC010000082.1 GCA_949127805.1 Nostocales cyanobacterium PMM_0081 | reverse complement strand
TGGGTGGGGTAGGAGAATTGCTGGGTGGGGTAGGAGAATTGCTGGGTGGGGTAGGAGAGTTTGACATTTCTGGACTCCAACTAATTAAAGGATTAACGATATTCAACCTTAGAGATTGTTTTGAAAATGTCTGTTGTCAAAGATGTAGAGACGTAGCAATGCTACGTCTCTACAAAAGTTTCGGACAACGCAGAATTAAATTCGGTCGATGTCCATTTTATTTTTTATCGCCAATCGGATTGATTTCTCCGACAAATTTTAACAAGTCTACCATTGTAAATGTGCCGGGATTTTGGGCAGGTAGCATCGGCTTCCAGTCTGGGCAACGCGCTAAATATGAACTGCTATCTCCTTCCAAAAGACCGACAAACACCTCAGCAAGAATGCGACTTCCTACTTGACCCAAACGCTTTCCTTGACCCTGGACTTGCCCCTCCTTGAGGATGTAATACCACAATGGTGACTCAATATGAAAGTTATGCTTGACGGCAACTGCTCCATCAGGTCCTGTGGAGATTTCAGCCCTAGTCAACGGTTGGAGTCTCATAAACCGAGCTACACTTTGACCAGATGGTAAACCGAGACTGCGACCACGCAGCAAATTTCTCACAGCCAGTGAATTAGGAGCTGGAACATTCGGCAAATTCTTCAGGGGGTCAACGAGGAATGGATCTAGCTTACGGCTAAAACCAACTGGCACATTAGGATCGATTTGAAAGAACCTTCTCCAATCAATAATCCAGTCACTGGGGATAGGAATATCAGCAAAGTCACCAAACTTACCTGATTTGGCTGTGAAAAGAAACAGTAGTTGCAAAGTAGCAGGAGTAACTCCCCCAGGAAGAGGAGTGAAAACCCGGTTGTAGTTATAAGCCGCACGCACCATGCTGTGACCGAGACGATAGGCAGCGACTGAAAACTCAACAGGGATGAATGGCTCTTCCTTAAATTTGTAAAAGCGTCTGCCTTTATTCAACACCGTGTCTAGCTGATCCTTATCAAGAATGCGAGTCAAAAAATCGTTGAGTACAATCCACTGATAGTGCCAAATCACCAATTCTCTGGCTTGTATAAAAACTGATTTGTCAGTAGAATTCTTTGGTTTAATGCTTCCATCCCTAATGCCTGCAACTATTTTGTTGTGAAACTTCAAAAAAGCTAGGTGCAGTTGTGCAACAATTAAGTTTTCGTCGTTACGTGAGTCGCCAAGAAGACCCAAAGTACTCTGGGCACGAGGCAGGTCATTGGGTAGTTTTGTGGGAACCGATGGATCTCCCCGTCCCGGCTTTTCGTTCGTTGTCCCAATTAAAAATAGATCCGGATCATTGAGTTGGTAGAGATATGGTTGCACATCAGGTCCGGAACCATAGAGACTATCAAGGTCAAGCTTTGGTGTGCGGAAATTTTGCACTGCCAATGGATCGACAAGAGTCTCTTGCAGAGCAGTGGTATCAAGGGTTATGTCATGATCGACAAATTGACCAAGATAGGTGAACCCCGCAGGGACATTTAAATTGTCACCGTCGGGAGTATTTGGGCTTGGGTCGTTCATTGCATCGCCCAATTCAGTCAAACTTGCTATTGATGGAGTAAAACTCGGCAATTTGGGAAACATTCTGCCGAACTTTCCAGTTTCTGTAAATTCACCCAGTGGTTGATTCTCACCTGTACGAGGGGTAAATCCATGAAATCTACGCATATTTATTGCCTTCCTATTGTTGGAGTTCGTTGTCCAATTGAAAAGAATTCAATTTGCATCTATCTGTAGTATGGTTTGCATGGCTAAGTTCTGGCAGTACCCATGAGGGTACTATTGTCTAAAAGAGCAGCCGTGTACCGCTATCGCTCGGCTCATGCCGTGGTTGGGACGGGCAAGCCGGATCACTGATTAGGCTGACAAGTTCCGCAAACCCGCTCCTACCACTCCACTTCGTCGCATGATTCGCAACGAGTTGTTAAATCTTAGAAATAAGAAACTGTAAACTTTAGTTATTAGTACATATCTTAGGTGGGAATTATGTTGGTGCGGTGACTGTGGCGAGTGAAAATGCGGATTTGAAATGTTGGGAATATTAAAGGTAGAAGCTGAAGAAACACAATAAAAAATATTTTATTGCTCTGTGCTGAATCTAAATTTCAGTCTTTTCATCATGCTCCACATACTCAGTGCTAATAGTCCTATTACAGGTGTAGGTTCAGGAACAGAGGCAGGAGATTCAGAATCATCGGACAAAGCTTCATTGTCAGAAGTCCAGTCAAAATTATCAAATTCAAGAAGTGATGGGTCTTGCACTTCAATCCAATTTCCGTCATCAATATTAAAAGATGATAGTTCTTCATCTTCAGTCCAATTTATCCCATTAGTATTAGAGTATGAAATCTGTTGATTTACATCTTCATGATCAAAAATCCCATCACTATTACTGTTATTATTTATGGATGTATTAAACCAGTAATGTTTATTACTGACAAGTTGACTAATACCTGGTTGTTGAGAACCTATGAGTGTAAATTCACCTGGATTAACACTCGATAATCCATCACTAAAACCTACAGCCGCCTGTGTACCATTAAATCCACCTGTTCCGCCACTTGCATCTCCTGTTTCCCATTGAACATCTTTATAAAAGAAGCCAACATTATCTTCACCAGGAAGAATAGGATAATCTTCACCTCTGAGAACTAGCTGAAACGAGGCTGTCTTATCTGTGTGCTGATTGAAATATCCCACTTTATCCCATGTAACTATAGCTTGGTTAGGAATATCTGTTCGCACTGTGACATTTCCTGCACCCCGTGTATCTACATCAGCCCAGTAAGGTGCAATCATGGGAGCAGATGTTTGTGTGTTTAAAGAGTTTGGTGTATATTCTCGAATTGGACTACCAAAGGAAATATTGCCATTGTTGTTAATGTAGAAATCATTATAGGTTTGACCAAAAAAGTTAAATGAAAAACCTAATTTAAAAGAACCAAAAGAGCTATCATCATTTGGTGTATATTCAATTGGAGATGAACCAATTCCACCACCTATAAGGTCTGTGTAGAATCCAGTAGAAATTGGGCATTTACCAATATTTTTATCATTATTAGCGGGACAAAAAACAGGATTTTCACGACGATATACTCTGTTTATCCAGCCCCATCTAATACCGTTATAAATTTTTGCTGTTTTTGGTGCTATTTCTTCAACTAAGTAAAGTTCACCAACCCAAAAGTGAGGGTTTTTCGGATCCTTTCTATAAGGTCTGTCAAAGGCTGTAAAGTTTTTTTCTTCACCACTCAAGACACTCTTTTCGTTTCCACCACGATAATATGGGTTAACATTTTGATGTATGGGAATATCTATTCCGTCGTAACGAACACCGTGTAAACCTTCATTGGAAGTGCTTTGTTGTTCATCATATATAGTATGGTTATTAACTATACGCTGAATCCAATGGATTTTTCCTTGTTGTGGTTTTGGGTCTGTTTTTTTGGGATTATACTTTAGATCAATATAAGCTCCTACTCCACCTCGAATTTTGTCCTTTGGTCTTTCTTTAGCACAAAGAGTTTGAGCGCCGCAAGCATAATACCTTGAGATTTCAAAATTACCATATAGGTTTTTATCTGAAGATATGAAATCCCAGCTTCGCCACCTAACATCATTATTTAGCATCTTCAGGAAATCATTTGTCCCACCTAATTTAATAGGGGCAACATATCTAGGTGACAAAAAAGTTGTACCTCTGGTATTAGCATCTATAACGTATGGGACTGTAGGATTATAATAATTGATGGCACCCTTTCCAAACTTAAGAGTAAAGCCCATAGCAGACTGATTTGTCAGTCCTAGTAGTAAGTTTGTTGCCAAAAAAGCTAGAAAATATTGTTGTCTACTCATTTGTAATTCTTCTTATGTTGATTAAATTTCAGAAAATTATCCTTTTTTGTGACGAAATAAGATGTGAAGGTCAACCTTCATCCCTCCCGTGACTGGCTCGAATTTATGACTCTACTAAGCTAATCTCCACAAATGGAGTTAGCACTTTTCCAATCCAGAGATATTGTAATATTGTTTGTAACATTGCTGGTTCAATAAAATTAGAAGAATACTTCACCCCTTCACGAGATTCACGATACTCAAAGCGAAATTGATATGTACCTGGATACAGTGGGTCAAAAACATAAGTATCTTCACTTGGAAAAGGGATGCTCAAAGCTAGCTGTCTGTCACGCTTTTTCTTGCGATTCTGTATCCAAAAAAGAAAAGCATCACGATACAAAATGATTTCTTCTCCTGGTACTACCAGCACATAATCAGATTCAATTGGTTGGTTAATTCTGTCGGTGATCAAACCTGTCACCATGACTTGACCATCTGGTGCAATCATTTCTGGAAACATCGAAGAAACAAAGGACGAAAAGTAAAAAAAGCTTTGTGTATTATTAGTAATCCGAATCCCAACCTTTAGAGGAGTATAAACACCGCGTTTGGCTTCTGGGATGGTTAATACCCTCTGTGATACTACAGTTTCAAACCGGACACCATCCACTTCAATTACATTAATTTCATTCAATTCAAAAGATGTCATGTTGGTTATCCTCTCTATTTACAGGTTTTCACATGCTGTCAAATTTAATGGCGCATAGCTTAATGTCATTATCCTGAAAAAGAATGACAATTGTAAAATATAGAGTATTCAGATTTTTGCCCTTTGACTCATCTCAACAACGCAACAACGTTAATATTCTCTTAAATGCAGGGCAATCGCTTTTTCTAAAAGCTTTATATAAATGTTCTTTGTTTGAGGATTCACAAATAGATAGTAGATGCATAAATTCAATTTTTCAAGGAGGTAAAACCATTCAATGCTTTACTTCGGCGCTACAGATCATCAGAAAGCATTAATATAAATGTAGGCTCATTTGGAGTATGTGATAACCCAAAATTTAGTGAATTGCTAAAAAAGCATCTACTGAATTAGTAAATGAAAATATATCAGAACTTTATGAACTTAATCTGAAGTAAATGCACTTGCTCGTTTCTTCGCCGCTTCTCCCCGCCGATCATACTTACTTGTCGTACTTGGCGACGCATGACCTGCAAGTTTCGCTATCGTGACGATATCTGCACCCACATCTAATAGACATCTCCAGACTTTCAGCAAACTCTTACCCCGCACAGACTCAATATCAGCCGCTCGTCCATATTCATCTGTGGACATCAACCCCAAGCGCCATGCTCGTAATGCACACAACATTTTATTAGCCATTGCCGGACTGTATTTTTCCATCAGTACTGACCGTGCCGCAGCAGTGTGCTGGTAACGCAACTTTGACCAATCCAAAGTACTTGCATCACAAGTGTCATTGGTTAGCAATCGAGCGATCGCATTTAGGTCCTCTCGCATCGTCCACCAGGAACCCTCACCAAGACTGTTGAGATAAACTTCACCCGGGTGCATAGTTAGCGGTACTGGTTGGCAGGTGTGTGGGAGCAGGTGTTTCAGCACTTGGCAGATGATGCCGACAACGAATATGCGATGATTGACAAGGGCGATTGTCCGCGCCCATCAACACAGCGCGGGTGCAAAGGGGGGGCGAGTCCTTCCTTTGACAAATGTGGACAGCCATAGACAAACGTCGTGAAAATGAACTATGCGTTGTCCACAACCCTTGTAGAGACGTAGCAATGCTACGTCTCTACATTGTTTTCCAACAGATGTCTAATACCATAAAACTGGATTTATGTAAAAGAATAGCGCTGACCACATTTTCTTACACGATTGCAAGAGATGTCTAATACCATAAAACTGGATTTATGTAAAAGGTTTAATAATTTGGAACTTTGAGTTTCACAACTTGGTCAACTCATATTTGACCCGAATTGCTATTAGATGAGCCGTCTTATGAAGCAACTGTTGGTTATTACCGCTTTAATTTCGCCACTTTGCTTAATTGTATCAACACAAGTGCTTGCTCAAACGCAGCCAACAGAGGCGGAAATTCAACAAGCTTGTGCTAATCGGCAGATTGACAAACTTCCCGCACCGTTTTCTGATGTCCCTTCATATCACTGGGCATCTGAAGCTGTAGCGAATCTATATTATTGTAAATCAGCGCGGCAAAATGCGTCTACTAGCGAACTAAAAACCGCGCCTGACAAGGTAACAATAAATGGACGTTCCTACATAATTGATACTTATTTATGGCGTAATTTTATGCCAAGTACCACTGCAAATACTAAGGGAATAATGGCGAGTGTCCGCTTAAAAGCGCAGGATGGAAAACCAGTATTATCGACATTAACTGCTGAGAAATTGTGGCTAATTAAAAGCAATGGCGAAACAGTTTGGGAAACTACCTTTTCTGAACAACCGAGAATTTCTAACTCCGGAGTCGAGATGGTAGCCAGGGGTGGACCCAATTTAGAAGCTGGTAGCGTGGTTGATGTGGTGGTTCGTTTGCGAAATGGGAAGAATAATACTTATTTAGTGCGATCGCCTTCTCAAAAAATTCAACGCACATATTAAAAGTAGTGAGGGCTTTAGCCCTCATCTTTAAGCACTGAAGCTTACTACTGCTTAACTTTAACCACTTCAAACTCGAAAGCAGCAATACGCCGATTATCAATGTAAACTTCTATCTTATGCTTACCACTCGGATCGCCAGGAGCAATAGTCCAGAAGTTTTCAATCACACCATTTTGAGCCTTCTGAGTACGCGTAGTTACACCTTCAGTACCATTTGCTGTTAGTGAGAAGTTTTCACCATTATCTGTACCCCAGTTTTCTGGTTGTTTTGGCAATCGCAGAACTTCTCGCCATGTAACTTCACCTTTGTAATTTTTGAGTTGAATTCGCCATCCGTAACGCCTTTTCTCTTGAAGTGGCACTCTCGTTGTCGGAATGAAGGTAACATTACCTCTGGCGCCAACTCTCTCAACTCCGAATTCAGCTTTTGTGACAGAAATCAGTTTAGAACTTCTTGAATCAGAAGTTGCAAGAGCCTGATTTGCCAAAACCGAAGTTATCAAGGGAGATGTCAACCAAAAAGAAGCTAGCACAAGGGTAGTTGCCCAAACTCTCAAAAACATACTTTTTCTATGAGATATTCCTAGTTATTAATAGAGGAATATCAACTCTCGTTCCGGACACACTATATGAAAATTGGGAATTTAGTAGTGAGGGCTAAAGCCCTCATAACTTCGATTTTAAGGGCTGAAGCCCTTACTACAAAGAGGGGAATGCAAAATGGGGGAGCTATTTTAGAGAAGACGGGATATATTCTTTCTCAACAGTCGTCTCAGCATTTGATATACATTTGAAGGGGTGATGTCTTCTGACGCGCCGCTAAGAGTCTAGGCTTGTGACGAAGCATGACAACAACGCTGCTGAATAATCGCTATCAAGTAATCGAGGTACTCGGCGCTGGTGGGTTTGGTGAAACCTTTCTGGCAGAAGATACCCATATGCCTTCTCGCCGTCGCTGTGCGATTAAGCAACTCAAACCGATCGCCGCCAATGATCCGCAAACTTACAAGCTGATTCGACAACGGTTTGAACGAGAAGCGGCGACTTTAGAACATCTTGGCAAAAGTAGTGACCAAATTCCTGAACTCTACGCCTACTTTCCTGAGAATGGGCAGTTTTATTTGGTTCAAGAATGGATTCAGGGTCAAACCTTAACACAGATTGTTGCAGCTAAAGGATTACTCAACGAAACAACTGTACGAGAAATTCTTTTGTGTCTGCTGTCAGTTTTGGATTACGTCCATAGCAAAGGCATTATCCACAGGGATATCAAGCCCGATAATATTATTTTGCGCTCTAGCGATCGCAAGCCGATTTTAATTGATTTTGGTGCAGTCAAAGAAACGATCCGTTCAGTTGTCGGTACACCTGGATATCCGACTCAATCGCTTGTGATGGGTACACCTGGATATATGCCGAGTGAGCAAGCTGTCGGACGCCCAGTTTATGCGACTGATATTTATAGTTTAGGCTTAACGGCGATTTATTTACTGACTGGCAAACATCCGCAAGAACTAGAAACCAACCAGCAAACAGGGGAAATACTTTGGCTTGAATATGCGCCGAATCTATCTCCTTCTTTTGCGATAATACTAAATCAGGCGATTAAGCCGCACCCAGGCGATCGCTATTCGACTGCTAGCAAAATGCTACATGCTTTACAGTCTGCTAGTTCTCTGACCCCACAATCAGCGCCAACTGCTGCCACAATCCCTTTAAGTCCCGTAGCTGCCCAAAAGCAAACCCAGGCACCTCCCACGCAAATCAGGCATATTGGAAACAGACGAAAGCCTGTTTGGATTGTCGGTGGTTTGGTTGCGGGTGGCTTATTTGGTGCGGTAGCGATCGCTAATCTGACTCGTCAACCCCAGCCTGAAGCTTCAATTGCGACATCTCCCGAACCAGAAACTACCCAAAAAGCTTCGTCCGCAACTCCAACTCCTTCCCCAGAACCTCCAGTTTTTCAGAACGAACCCGTCGATACGCCCATTGCTTCCAAACCTTCCCCAGTACGAATTATACCGATCTCACCGCAGCAACCAGCAAATCCTGCACCTGTTGCGCCTCGAATTGCAACCACTACGCAGCCCGAAACCCCGCAAACACCTACTTCATTAGATAACAAACCAGCAGATATACCTGTACCGATAGTACCTGATAAAACTCCCATAGCATCAGTAACTCAGCCACCAACAGAACAACCGTCTGAACTTCCTACCCCTGATGTAAGTCCACCACCGAAGAAAAGCAAAAAACCTACTAAAGTGGCGATCGCTACTACAAGTATACAAAGCGTCCCCGCATTTCCTACAGGTACGGCAAGAAGCAGTGTAGAAGCCGCTTTGGGCAAACCAGCCAAAGATTTAAGAGGTGCTTGGAGAAATACCCGTGCTGTCACTTACACCTTAGTACCGAATCAAATTGACCTTGGTTACTTATTTGACCGCAATTCGGGAGAGTTGCGTCAAACTGAAGCTTCTTTTGCCCAATCTGTAGACCCCCAAGTAATGCAGACAACCTTAGAAGGAATGTTAGGTGGGCAAGCAACGGAAGAAATAAAGCAGGGACTGCAACAAATCCAACAACGTCAAAAAGATAATGTCAGCTTTACCCAAGGTGGATTAAAAGGTCAGATTGTGCGTCAGGATTGTGATTTGATTTACATCAGTATTTGGGATGCTAACTTACATGATTTCGTGAGTGTGTCTCAAAACAGACAGTGTTAAATATGATGGTGGTGAAGCGTCAAGATTTGATTGTGCCAATTTTGGATATGACTGGAGTGGTGTCAGTTAAAGAGTTGGACTGTTTAGACGAATCTGAGTATTTTTGACAAAAGGAGCTGGTTTAACCCAGCTGCTTTTGTGTTTAGTAGTGTGGGGAAGGCGATTAATTTATGTTATATTATGTCCGTTTAATTGACATTGATAAAAAAATCCGAAATTTTTCTAGAGACGTAGCATTGCTACGTCTCTACATCATATGTAACCTACCGGACATGGTGTTAATTACAACTGCCAACGATGGAAGATAGTATTATCAAGGTCAGTCATCCAAACATAAAATAATTGTATTGAAATAGTATAAACCAGAATACTAAAATGTAAGTGAAAGTATTAAAACAAAGGAGTACATACCGTGACAGCATTTAACGACCAATATACAGAATTTGTAGAGGAAGAAATATTAGATGAAGATGAAAATAATCAAGAGGAAGAAAAAGTAACTTTCCAATACGATCCTGAAAAAATTAACATCGATACAAGGGAGCCAACTATTGAGCAATTGCTTAGAAGAATTGATGAAAAAGCACTTAACTTAGCACCTGATTTCCAACGTCAAGCACACATATGGACTCCAGAAGCAAAAAGTAAATTGATTGAATCGATTCTGATTAGGATTCCATTGCCTGCTTTTTATATTGATGGAACGAATGAGGATGAATGGGTAGTTGTAGATGGATTACAAAGGTTGTCTGCCCTGAATCAATTTATGATTGATAAAACTGATAGAAGACTTAAGTTAGTTGGATTAGAATACTTGAAAGAGTTAAATAATAAAACTTATGATGAATTAGAACGGAGATATCAGCGTCGTATCTTAGAAACTCAGGTTACAGTATATTTA
>CASBQC010000081.1 GCA_949127805.1 Nostocales cyanobacterium PMM_0081 | reverse complement strand
CTATTAGACAATCTATTTGAAAATTAACTATGCGTTACCCAAAACCCTTTGTAGAGACGCGATTTATCTTCGATTTATCTTCGATTTATCTTCAATTTATCGCGTCTTCGATTTCCAACAGATGTTTATTGGAAGAAATTTATTGTGATATTAAAGTCTGAAGAATTTGCTTTAAGTCAGGTACAAATGAGAGGATGACAAAAAGAGCGATCGCACCGATACAGATGGTGATAGTCAAGGCATAAGATTGAGTTTTGCCTGAGTTGCCATATTTGAGGACTTCACCACCAAATATTGAAGCAAGTCCGACAAGATTTACTAATCCATCGATGAGATAGCGATCGCCCCAATCAACAATGCGCGAAAATATATCTACACTACCCACAACACTGGAGCGATATAAATTTGGTGTATAAAAATCGTAGGCGAACAAATCTTGTAAACCTTTCCAGGGCAAGCGAATCGGTTTGGGGATGACGTTGCCGAAGTATATAATTGCGCCAATACTTAAACCAAAGATGCTAGACCAAGTAAGGAGCAATGCGACATCTTGATTCAATGTTGCCCATTGGGGGAGAAGAGACAAACTTTGGAGAATCATCGGGATATGAAGTGTAAAGCCTGCTAATACTGTCATGGGTAGGATTATAGCCCACAATGGTTCAGGCGATCGCTCGGTCATTTCCTTCGGCTTATTCCCAAAAATCAGACTGAATACGCGAACTAAGCTAAATGCGGTCAAAGTGTTAATTAGCAGTACCAGTCCTACCAGTAAAGGTTGAGTGTTCCACAACCCATCTGCTAGTTTCAACATTGCCCAAAATCCACCGAGGGGAGGCATTGCAATTAACCCCAAGATACCAGCAATAAAGGAAAGTCCCGTAACTGGACGACGCTTCCAAAGCCCCCCTAATTGAGTTACATCCTGAGTTATGCAGTTGATAATAATTGAACCGCAACTTGCTACCAAAGTTGCCATTGCTACAGCATGAGCTAGTACAATCAACAGAGCCGCTTCGATTTGTTGAGAACCAACGGCAATGAAGACAAGACCCATGTAAGCGCTGACGAGATATGAGAGAGTACGTTTAATATCAATTTGAGCGATCGCAATCAATATTGCACCAATTGCAGTGATTGCCCCGATAGCGATCGTCATCATCATTGCCCACGGAGAAAGTGCGATTACAGGCTCTAGTTTTACCAGTATCCAAGCTCCAGTAGCTACCACCACAGAATTCCGCAATATTGTACTGGGAATTGGACCTTCCATCGCCTCATCTAACCACAGATGCAACGGAAACTGAGCGCATTTACCCATCGGTCCGGCAATCAGCGCTAAACTTACCAGCGCTGCCACTTTTGGATCAACTTCAGCCGTTTGTGCCCAAATAGCTAACTCCCCAAAGTCCCAAGTACCAGCTAGGGGATACAACGCTAACACACCCATCAGCAAAAATAAGTCACCCACACGCTTGGTGAGGAATGCATCCCGCGCTCCGGTAACCACCAAAGATTGATTGAACCAGAAACCAATCAGCAAGTAAGTTCCTAAAGTCAGGATTTCCAGGACAATGTAGCTGAAGAATAGGGAATTGCACAGAACTAAGCTACACATCCCCGCTTCAAACATTGCCAGGAGAACATAAAAGCGTGCCCAACCCCAATCCATCTCCAGATAACCGATCGCATAAAGTTGTGAGAGCAAGTTCAGCCCTGTAATCAAAATGCAGGCTCCCAAGCTCAGAGATGATATTTCTAGGGGAATTGTTAAATTTAAACCGGCAACTTGCAGCCAAGAAATAAACTTATATTGAGCAGGTTGGTTCCACAGATGAGAAAATGCTATAACACTGTGGGCAAATGCCACCAAAGTCACGATTAAGTTGACATATCCTGCGGGTCTTGGTCCTGTGCGACGGGTAATCGACGGAAACCAAAGCGCCGACAAAACCATGCCAAGTAAGGCATAGCACGGTATTAACCAAGCAGTTTGAGTAAGAAGTTGAGCCATCCGTTCTATCCTGACACGATAAGACTAATTAAATAGACTTATATGTATGATTATTATTTCATACATCAACAATAATCTATATCTATGAAAGTAGCTTACCGTTTAAGTCGGAACAACGTAAGAGCTAAATCATCAAAAAATTCTTGGTACTGATGCGAGATTTATCTATGGTTTATCTGAATGTTAAGATGTAACTTTTGTCAAGGTGTAGGGGCAGATTTGCCCTACTAATAACTAAATAAAAAAGAAGCTACATACAGAGGATGCGGTTATCTATCATATTGCCTTTGTGAAGCGATCGCACTTTAAAATTAAGAGCGATCGCTTCACGAAGTCAGCATCCTAATCGCCCAAAAAGCTTGCTGGTGTATGTAGATTCCGAGGCGATCGCGTTTAGCCCAACTGCGCTTTGCCTCCGGGACGACTACCGGACTTTTTGCCACCAGCCACGGTTGGCGCTACCGATTTTTTAGCCGTTGTCTTTGGTAACGGTTTAGGTTTAGCAATAGAGCGATCTGTCCGCTGGTCACTTCCAGTTCTGGGTTTATGTTTGCGTCCACTTGGGATTGGTTCGGGCTTGGTTTGGAGGTTGCCTCCAAAGCCAGTGACCACTTCAAAGGGCAAGCGGTGTGAAATCAGTTTTTCAATATCTGCCAACAACGAGTATTCATCGACGCACACCAGCGATACGGCTTCACCTGACGCACCAGCACGTCCAGTGCGACCAATACGATGAACATACTCCTCCGGTACATTGGGCAGATCGAAATTAACCACATGGGGCAGTTCGCTAATGTCGAGACCGCGAGATGCAATGTCGGTTGCCACCAGTACCTGTAAACTACCGTTCTTGAACTTTGCCAGAGCGTGGGTACGCGCCGACTGGCTCTTGTTACCGTGGATAGCCAGTGCTTGAATGCGGTCTTCGGTTAACTGCTTGACCAAACGGTCTGCACCATATTTAGTGCGGGTGAACACCAACACTTGATACCAATTGTTTTGCCGTATCAGGTGAGTAAGTAATTGGCGCTTCTTGTCACGGTCTATTTTGTAAACTTTCTGTGCCACCGTGTCGGCTGTAACATTGCGGCGTGCCACCTCGATCATCTTCGGGCGATTGAGCAGCCCAGCGGCAAAGTTCTTGATTTTGTCCGAGAATGTGGCGAAGAATAGCAAATTCTGTCGCTGTTTGGGCAAAAGCGATATGATGCGGCGGATATCACGAATAAAGCCCATATCCAACATGCGATCGGCTTCATCCAGCACCAAAAACTCAATATGTGATAGGTTCACCGTACCCTGTTGCACATGGTCTAGCAGTCGCCCTGGGGTAGCAACTAGAATATCCACGCGCTCCTTCAAACGCCGTTTTTGCGAATTAATATCCACCCCGCCGAACATCACCATTGTGTTCAGCTTTAGGTACTTACCGTACTCGCGCACGCTTTCCTCTACCTGTGCGGCGAGTTCGCGGGTCGGAGTGAGAATCAGCGCCCGGATCGGCGGGTATTTATGAGACGTAACTTTCACACTCTTGTCAGATGACAACCGATGCAGAAGCGGCAGGGTGAAGCTGGCAGTCTTTCCAGTCCCGGTTTGGGCACCAGCTAGCAAATCATCACCCGACAAGACGGCAGGAATCGCCTGCATCTGGATTGGCGTGGGTAGTGTACCCTCGCTCGGTGACGGCACGGATAATTTCATTGGACAAGCCGAGAGTAGAAAAAGACATAAAACTCCAGAATTAACATCGGCCTGTCGCCAGTGGCGGCATCAGTTTGAGGCGGACGGATGGTTTGAAGGGTTATCAGGGGCAGTAAACGCCAAAACTGAAAGCGAATGCCGCAGCTCTGCATTTTAACAGAGTGTAGTTTGTTGTGTGGTAATGATTTTGCGATACTATCGCTGCACAACGGCTTTCTCAATATTTTAAAACTATACCCTTTAGTTCCCCCTTGGTGACAACTTTGCGCTTCTGCACGCCTACTACATTCCCCTACTCAATGGGAAATGGCTTACCACCGAGATACTTGAGGTTTCTGTCACAACCTTGACACATACTTTTCACACTATATTCACAATATTCAAATATATTAGCTGATTAAGTTAACGATTTGTTACAAAATGGTTAGCGCTTGTGTTTTTCATAAGTTTTTCATGACTAATTGCAGACATCGGGGTTATCAGACATGAATTCGAGCCTTATATTGTCCAATATATTGAATCCGCCAGTACTTTTTTTCTTTCTAGGAATGCTGGCGATTTTTCTCAAATCCGATCTAGAAATTCCTCCCCCTTTGCCAAAGTTGTTTTCTCTTTATCTTTTACTTGCTATTGGGTTTAAGGGAGGATATGAACTTGAGGAAAGTGGAATTAATCTACAAATCGGGCTGACACTCTTAGCAGCTGTAATCATGGCTTCTTTGGTACCCGTCTACTCCTTTTTTATCCTAAAAATCAAACTTGATGCATATAATGCAGCAGCTATTGCTGCAACTTATGGTTCAATTAGTGCCGTCACATTTATCACAGCACAATCTTTTCTTAAAGTTCTTAGCATCAAGTCAGATGGTTACATGGTAGCTGCTTTAGCGTTGATGGAATCTCCGGCAATTGTCGTGGGAATTGTTTTAGTAAGAATTTTTGCTAAAAGCAAAGAAAAAGAATCAGAAAAATCCGAATTTTCTTGGAGTGAAGTTCTCCGAGAAGCCTTTTTAAATGGTTCTGTATTTTTGTTAGTTGGTAGCGTGGTCATCGGCATTCTCACCGGTCAAAAAGGATGGGATAAATTGCAACCATTTACCCAAGGAATCTTTTACGGGACATTATCATTCTTCTTATTAGATATGGGAATGGTAGCGGCAAGAAGAATCAAAGACTTGAGCAAAACAGGTTCTTTTTTGATTGCATTTTCTATATTTATGCCTGTGGCAAATGCAATTATCGGCATAATCATCGCCAAAATCATCGGTATTCCTCAAGGAAATGCCCTTTTGTTTGCCGTTCTTTGTGCAAGTGCTTCTTATATAGCGGTTCCAGCCGCGATGAGAATGACAGTTCCTGAAGCTAATCCAAGTTTGTACGTTTCTATGGCTTTAGCACTAACCTTTCCCTTCAACATTATTATCGGGATTCCCTTGTATATGAATATCATCAAAATCATGGGAGTTTAAAGAAGTGGAATTAGTCAAGAAAGTAGAAATAATTACCAATTCCTTAGAACTTCCTCAAGTTCTGAAGATTCTGGAAAAAGCTGGTGTTTCTGGGTATACTATCATTGAGAACGTTACAGGCACAGGTGATAGAGGTAGAGTCATCAATGATTTAGCAACACAAGCACTCACCAATGGCTATGTAATGAGTATTTGTACCGAAAAACAAGAACATCAATTAGTGGCAGCGATCGAACCAGTATTGAAGAAATTTGGCGGTGTGTGTATTGTTTCTGATGCACAGTGGATTGCTCATTAGATAAGCTCTCCATAGAGAGACGCAGTTATTTTTCTGTGTCTCTCTTTTCCAAAACGTTGATATTTTTTATCAGTAAAAATAATTATATCTGATAAATGATTAGACTTAACACATATTTATTGAGGTAATTAAACCGTGCCACTAAAAAGAATAATTGCCGGACTGAACGATTTTCATGATAATTATTTCATCACCCACCGTGAGATGTTTGAGCATTTATCTCACGGTCAAAATCCGGAAGTTTTATTTATCACTTGTTCCGACTCACGGATTGACCCGTGTTTAATCACTCAAAGCCAACCTGGTGAATTATTTGTTATCCGTAATATTGGTAATATCATACCAGCTTATGGTATTTCAAATAGTGCCGAAGCCGCTGGTATAGAATATTCCATTCACACTTTGAATATCAAAGACATTGTTATCTGCGGTCATTCTCACTGCGGAGCGATGAAAGGACTATTGCAAGTAGGTAATCTTGCTCAACAGATGCCTTTAGTTTACGATTGGCTGAAGCATCATGGGGAAGCAACTCGGCGCCTTGTTATGGATAACTATCAACATTGTTCCGGAGATAAACTTTTAAAGATAACAATTGAGCAGAATGTTCTGACCCAGATAGAAAATCTAGAGACTTACCCAGTTATTCGCTCTAGACTTCACGCAGGTAAACTTACTCTCCACGCTTGGATTTATGAGATTGAGACTGGAGAAGTCTTTGCCTACGACGCTAACATAGGTAAATTTAAAATAATTGAAAATCGCCCTTTCCCTGTACCTAACCCTCTAATCGGTGTACACTTAGAATAATCTCTAATATTTCATGTATAATGGCTAACGATTAATGATTTGAATCATTTATTCG
>CASBQC010000080.1 GCA_949127805.1 Nostocales cyanobacterium PMM_0081 | reverse complement strand
GGATATAACCGACGCGATCGCCTGCACAAAGACTGCATTGCCTCAGATGAGATGTTTTCGGCATCTGGTGCTAACATCCCAGCGGCAGCGTGGGTTGCGGCAGCGTTGAAGTCGCGGCAAAGTAGGGTAACATTCTTACTTCGCAATTTTAGTTCAATGGCGATCGCTAAACCAATAACGCCGCCACCAATAATTAAAACGTCATTATTCATTAGTTATTAATCATTAGTTATTAGTTCTTAGATACTAACAACTCATAACTAGTCACAAACATCGGGAATTGGTAATAGGTAATAGGGCATAGGGAAAAAACGCTTTCCTAATTACCTTTTTCCCCATTCCCAATGCCCCATGCCCAATTCCCAAATCTAACTTGTAGTTCTTACCATAAAGCGCGAACTGGTCCGCCGGAATTTGTATCAGTTGATTGATTGTCTCCTGATGGAGTATTATCAGGGGTTGGGTCTGGAGTGTTATTTGTGTTTTGGTCTTGGTTATTATCGGTATTTGAGTCTTGAGTGTTACTCTGAGCAACGCTGTTGCGATTTTCGCCACTGCTTTTGGTCGCAGTGCTATTAACATTAATATTCGCTGGTAAGACTTGGGATCTACCCTTGACTTGGGGGACGCTTGCATTTTGTCCACCCATAGGAAAGTTTATACCTAATAATGTACCTAGCAAAATTGCCAAGCCTCCAGCCATAAGAATAAGCGGTGTCCATCTACCCATGTTTTTTTCTCCTTTTTAACCTTCTAGTGTCCAGACTATTTGAGAACTTTGTCACTTTCACATTGCCTAAAACCTGAGTTTAGCTGTTCTTACGTAGGTTTGATGTAGGACAATGGGGAGGAAGCGATCGCGCGTGGGGGTCTTGTTGGGGAATCGCTCTTAGAGCGATTCCCCAACAAACAGACCATCGTACAAAGCGATCGCCAATTAGCCCTTGACACTTCTCCTTCTACCTTGACCGCACAACTACCACAACTGCCAATGCCCCGACAGTTTATGAATAACGCGCCGCCATTGTAGAGGTCAATACCATTGTGCAGCAAAACTTTGCGTAAGTTTGCCCAGCGATCGCACTCAATTGTTTTACCTTGAGCTAGTACCTTAGGCATTCAAATTTCCGAACTAGCTTTTTGTTGTATATTGGCACATTGCTCATGATTGTTGTCTCTATTCTACTTTTATGACCGAAAATCCCTCACTCCCACTTTGGATCTATGACACCACGCTACGGGATGGTACTCAACGCGAAGGGCTATCAGTGTCCATAGAAGATAAACTACGCATTGCTCGCAGGTTAGATCAGCTTGGTGTACCCTTCATTGAAGGGGGATGGCCCGGAGCAAATCCTAAGGATGTACAGTTTTTCTGGCAATTACAAGAAGATCCGCTGAAACTTGCAGAAATTGTTGCTTTTTGCTCGACCAGAAGACCAAACACCAATGCGGCAGATGAGCCTATGCTGCAAGCTATTCTTGCTGCTGGTACTCGCTGGGTGACAATTTTTGGTAAGTCTTGGGATTTACACGTCACAGAAGGTCTGAAGACAAGTTTAGCAGAAAATTTAGCGATGATTCGTGACACGATTGAGTATCTTCGCGCTTCTGGTCGTCGCGTTATATACGATGCGGAACACTGGTTCGATGGCTACAAACACAATCGGGAATATGCTTTACAGACATTAGAGACAGCAGCTGCGGCTGGTGCTGAATGGCTCGTCCTCTGCGATACTAATGGCGGTACTTTACCCCACGAAGTTAGTCAAGTTGTCACAGATGTGGTAGAGGGGATTAGGGGCTGGGGACTAGGGACTAGGGAATTTGAAGAGGGGAAAAGGGAAAAGGGGAAAGAATTATTACCAATGTCCAATGCCCAATCCCTAGTCCCCAGTAAAGAGTCCCCAGTTCCCCAAATTGGCATTCACACTCATAATGATTCAGATACGGCAGTTGCTAACGCTTTAGCTGCTGTTATGGCAGGGGCAAAAATGGTGCAAGGTACAATTAACGGTTATGGTGAACGCTGCGGTAATGCTAATTTGTGTTCTTTGATTCCTAATTTGCAACTTAAGCTAGGTTATAGCTGTATAGAAGAAAACCAGCTATCTAAATTAACAGAAGCTAGTCGCTTTGTCAGTGAAGTTGTCAATCTGGCGCCTGATGAACATGCTCCTTTTGTTGGGCGATCGGCATTTGCCCATAAAGGTGGTATCCATGTTTCAGCGGTAGAACGCAATCCCTTAACTTACGAACACATTCAGCCAGAACAAATCGGCAACCGTCGTCGCATTGTCATTTCCGAACAAGCCGGACTTAGTAACGTTTTGGCAAAAGCCCGCAGTTTTGGACTCGAGCTAGATAAGCAAAATCCAAAAGCACGGCAAATTCTCCAACGCTTGAAAGATTTGGAGAGTGAAGGATATCAATTTGAAGCAGCGGAGGCAAGTTTTGAGTTGTTGATGCGCGAAGGCTTGGAAAAACGTCCTTTATTTTTTGAAATTAAAGGGTTTCAAGTACACTGTGACTTAGTGGAAGGAAAAGAAAGTACCAGTGCTTTAGCGACTGTGAAAGTAACTGTCAACGGTAAGGATATTCTCGAAGCTGCGGAAGGTAACGGACCGGTTGCGGCTTTGGATGCAGCGTTACGCAAAGCTTTGGTTAACTTCTATCCGCAAATTGCCGCTTTTGAATTGACAGATTACAAAGTGCGGATTCTCAACGGAAATACGGGTACAGCAGCGAAAACCCGCGTTTTGGTGGAATCGCGCAATAGTCATCAACGCTGGACGACTGTAGGAGTTTCTACCAACATTTTGGAGGCTTCCTATCACGCGGTGGTGGAAGGGTTGGAATATGGTTTGCTATTGCATTCACAAGCTGAAGTGGCATTGAATGCTTCTAGTTGAGGGTGTTAGTTTTCTTTGTAGTCGGCGCTTGGGCGCCCAAGCGCTTACTACGAATTATCACACAAATTTATGACTTTTATTGCAGCTTTACACTCCCACACCCACACCCGTTAAGCGGCAATTTGGGAAAAGGTTTACACAAGGGACAGCCTGACTACTAAAATCTTTAAGATTGGTGAAGAAATCGGCAAGCGCTATCTTTTAAGAGATAGTTTCCCAAGCTTGAGCGACTACTTGACTCAACCAGCGTCGTTGTTGCTTATCGAGCATTTGGTCATCTGCTAAGACCTGAGCTGTTAATTCTTCCAAAGATTGACCTTGAGAGCGGACAATTTTAATTACTCCGGCGATCGCAGCGGCAACCAATTCTTCATCAACGGGGTTTTGTCGTAAGTTAACAATTTCTTGGGGACTGTGTGGGATGGGATAATTCATGGCTTATGTTTACAGATAATTACAAAATCAAGAAGGAATTTGACAACCTATTAAACTTTCTTCACTAAATCTTTATTCGACCGATAGGGCGGAGTTTACCTTAATTGCTTCCTTTCTTAAATCTGTCTTAATGAGTAGATTCATCGTAAATGTCAGAAAAATGAAACAAATACTTTATTTAGAAATTCCCACTCCGGATACTACGGCTGTACGCGAGTGGTTGCAAGCAGATTTTGAACCAGATACTGGGGAAAAAGTACTCACTCAGTCAGGTTTGCGTTTAAAGATTCCAGAAACTACAACTGCTCAGGAGGCAATTTCCGAAAAATTACCTACAGAAATTTCTGTATTTATCTGGTCAGGACAGCGAACCACGTATTTAAAAGCTTTCCGTTGGGGAGATAAACCTTTCCCTCATGAGAGGAAAATCTTACAAAGCCTCACTAATCAAATCAGAAGCCGCTTTCCACACCATTACCCAGAACCACCACCAATTGATTTATCCAAACAATCAATTTTTGAAGCCCTAGCGC
>CASBQC010000079.1 GCA_949127805.1 Nostocales cyanobacterium PMM_0081 | reverse complement strand
TGTTTTGACAGATACACCAATCTTGGCTGCAAATTCGTGAGGCTTAAACATAAAACACCTACAGGCTTGTCTATAAGTGTATAGGTTTGTCTATTTAATTGTCAACTAGGGCGCTCTCTATGTTGGATATGGTAAAGAGAGTTTCTTGACCCGTCCATCTTGCAGAAGCGGTGGTAATTCCTCCAACCTCTAACTACAGGGGCTAATTTCTTAGCCTTTGTAGTAGCTCCATAATTCGAGTTGTTGATGATGGTTTTTACTTTCTTACGGAAAGATTTATAGTTGTCCACTGATGGGATGCTCCTAAATTTTCCGTTGCTCTGAACTGTGAAGTTCCAGCCGAGGAAGTCAAACCCGTCTGTCGTAGTGGTTAGCTTGGTTTTCTTCTCACTGACTTTCATCCCCCTTTCTGCTAAAAACTGACTGATTTTATCAAGTATTTCCTGAGCATCGTCTTCAGGTCTAAGTATTATTACCATATCGTCCGCGTATCGGATTGATGGCTCTTTTACTTTAGATTCTGGGGTTTTGTCTGTGATTATACGAGACTCCTTATGGTATCTGTGAATCTTTTCAATCCCATTAAGTGCGATGTTAGCTAGTAGTGGGCTTACCACGCCACCTTGAGGAGTTCCTTGTTCGGGAAACCCTGGATTGACTCCGGCTTTGAGACAGCGGAAAATACCCTGCTTTATGCTCTTAGGAGCGATAAGTCTGTCCATTATGGCGGTGTGGTTTATCCTCTCGAAGCATTTTTCGATATCGAGTTCTATAACTCGCTTATCTTTTCCATTGCAAGATGAACGTAGGTTATTGAACAAAATTCTCTGAGCATCGTGTGCCGAGCGTCCTGTTCTAAACCCGTAACTCCTAGCATGGAAGGTTGCTTCATGTGCTGGTTCTAATGCGTATTTTGCTAGGCATTGCCAAGCTCGGTCTGCAATAGTGGGGATTTTCAGCATCCTGGCAGTACCATCCTTTTTGGGAATTGGTATTTCACGTAGCCCCTGATGTTTCCAGTTGCTACTAGATGCTCTTAGCAGTTCATTAAGCTCAAAGCGTTCCTTAAAGTTAAGGGACTTCTTGCCATCAATTCCTGCGGTCTTTTTCCCAGCGTTTAGCTGTGATACTTGACGAATAGCTAGTAATCTTGCTGCGGTGGATTTCAGAATTAGCTTTTGAAGGGACTTCGCTTTCCGCTTGTCTCCAACTTTAACAGCTTTATACACGCGTTTTTGTAGGCGGAATAAATCACGGCGGAATTTCTTCCACGGTAATATCATCCAAGATTCACTAGAGTTGTCTCTGTGCCTAACCATGCTCTTCTCCAATTTGTGTATTCTGAACACCTCAAACCAATTACGGTTTGTCCTACCCGAATTGAAGGAGTTACGCTGCTCGTCTAGCCTACTTAGGGTTCGACCTCCCTTTTGACCTTCAATCCGTTTTTATTCGTTCCCTCGGTTAGATTTAATTGTTCCGTTAGATGTAGCCACTTCAACCACTGGATTCCCTGGACTCAAACCGCTATTAAAATTGGATGCGGCGGGAATTAACTCCAGTGAAGTCAAGGTTTTAAAGTTGTGCCTCGCTTTACAATAGGTTGTTTTTCTAGGCTCTGTTTCATCATAGGAACTCCCTGTTAACGCCAGTGTCACCCCACAACGGATGTCTGATTGCGTCCTGTTCCCAGCTTCACCCTCCAGATACCGAGTCTGGTCAGTGTGGGCAGGTAAGGAGTCATACCTGAGTCTGGTAGATGGGACTTGCACCCATATCAGACCGAGAGTTCAACCTTTTCCCGTCGTCGGGTTGGGTTGGTGAGGTTATTTACGGACTTTCACCGTGATTCACTCACAACGAATCGCACAATTTCTTTGTACCAAGGGCGGTCTTTCTTTAGTTGAGGTAAAGAGTCTTGCTGGCTATTGTAATTAGGGTTAACTCGTAGCTCTGGGAGGTGGCAAACAAATAAAGAGCAAGAATTGATTGAGCAGCGGTTTTGTTCATACCAGCGAAAACGGTCAGATAGCAAGTAGTTATACTGACACCTGAGCATGTCTAGCCATTTGTCAAATTGAATCACTTGTAACTTTGTTGGGCGCAGCACGTACTGGTATGAAGTTCTCATTTGTTTTCCTCCTTAATTATATGATAACATAAATATGTTCGCATTATGTACCAAGCATGAAAAAAGATTTACATGTAAGGTTGAGTGAACGCAGAATTACCAAGTTGCGTTTACTAGCTATTGAAAAAGATAAGACTATTACTCAAATAATTGAAGATTTGATCGACACCCTGAATGAACCAATAAGAAATATTGGCGATTCCTCATCGACCGACGTTACTGATTGAGCGTAGCTCAATATCGTTTGTCGGTCAATTCGTCACCACCCACCTTATATCCCGCCACTGATTCTGGGTACAGAATTCAGGTGGGGGACTTACGGTGTCACAGTTAAAAGTTAGGACTTAATTCACAAAAGCCCTTTCTTTCTGCATTTTGATGTAAGATTAGTACAGAACGTAAATTTTGTACATTTTTAGCAATTTGTACAAAATTTATATTTTGATTACTGCTTGTTAATTTTGTGAGGGACTATGACTGTTATAAGTGCAACAGAAGCTCGTGCAAATTTTCAAGAGCTTATTAGTCGTGCTGAGTATAAAGGTGAGCGCATTGTAATTGAGCGTCACGGCAAAGCTGCTGTAGCGATTATCAGTCTTGATGATTTGAAACTGCTTGAAGCTATGGAAGACGCTATTGATTCACAGACCCTTCGTCGTGCAATTAGTGAAAATCATAGTTTTACTACGCTAGACGCAATTAGTGCCAAGCGTGGAAATGAGTGAGCGCTATAGCTTGAGGATTGCTAAGACTGCTGAAAAAGATTTATTGGACTTGCAAGCTAAACAATACAAGCAAGTCGCATCTAAAATTTTGTCGCTTCAAGGTAATCCTCAGCCTCAAGACTGTAAGTCATTGAAAGGCTACGAAGGTGGTTATCGTGTTGATCAAGGTGAGTATAGGATTCTCTATACGATTGACTCGTTGAATCAGTTGATTGATGTTTTCCGTGTTGGTAAAAGGAACGATGATGAAGTCTACAAAAATTTATGATTTTTCCGCCTTCACTTGAGTATTGCAAATTCTAAGCGCAACACCTTAACAAAATTGATTACATTGACAAATGCAACTGTGAACCAAGGTTCGTTTTATTGACTTCAATCCGGGCTTGGAAGGCTTCTTTAAGGTGGGGCATATGAGTTACAGTGAGGATGCAGGCAAAATCGCAGGCGATCGCATTAATCGCGGCAATCAGGCGATCGCATCCTTCGGCATCTTGTGTACCAAACCCTTCATCTATAATCAACAATTGTAACGCTGCCCCCACTCTTTGCGCTAATAATTTCGCTAAAGCTAAACGAATCGCAAAGTTAATTCTAAAGGCTTCTCCACCAGAATAAGTTTCATAAGCTCGCGTTCCTCTGGCATCAGCAATTAAAATATCTAAAGTGTCTATCAACTTGGCATTTTTCTTAGCTTTACTACTTCTTCCCGCTTTCTGCGTCACAAATTGCACATGTAATTGATTCGCACTCAATCGCGAAAGTAGCTGATTTGTCTCGGCTTCCAATTGAGGCAAGACATTTTCAATCATCAGTGCTTGGATGCCATTTTTACCAAAAGCTTGCGTTAATTCCTGATAAACGCGCTGTTGTCGCTTTGCTTCAAGCAATTCTTGCTGCTGTTGCAAAAATTGAGTTTGCAGCATTTCCAAATGGTGAGCAACTTGTTCCAAACGCCCTAATTGCCCGATTTTTTCATCGAGTTCAAGTCTGCGAGCCGCAATTTGTTGCTGTAGCGCTTCAATTTGAGCAGTTGGGTTTGCTGTTTGTTCAAGTTGGGCAACAATGCTTTCGAGTTGGCGGGAAATTGTTTGCCTTTCAGTCATTCTCGCATCTCTGGCGGCTTCTAATTCTTGAAATCTCACTTTGAGTTGTGGATACTGCTGTTGAGCGGACAACAGTTGCTGATAGCGCAACTGCCAAGATTGCGTTTTGCGTACACTTATGCGAATATTATTATGCTGGTCTGAACTGTAATTAATTTCGGCAATGTGGCGCTCAAGGGCGGCGATTTCTTTAGCAGATTCAGAATTGGTTTGAAGAAGCTGAATTTTCAGTTCTAATTCGGCAATTTGGGCTTCAATTTGTGGTTTTCGTGCTGCTATTTGCGAATTTCGCTTGGTTGCGTCTTTAATCTGCTGAAGTTTAATTTCTGCCCATCGCCAGCGTTCAACTTCATTACGGGCGAGAGCGTGGTCTTGTTCGTTGTAACTTAGTTGTTTAAGGTATTCATTTAATTGCTGTAATTCGAGTTGTTTGTCGGGTGCGTAATCGCCAAGTTCAAGCGATCGCTCTAAATGCTGTTTTTCGGCGGCAATTTGTTGTAGTTGTGTTTCCGCATCACTGGTAGACTGAAGTTGGGCGGCTAATTGTCCTCGTTGTTCGCGCAAAGCATCATAACTCGCCAATTTTTGCGATATTTCCCGATATTCCTGCCTGAGTACCTGAATTTCTCTATCTGAGAATGCCATTTGCTCTCGAAATACCCACAATTGGTCTTCCGTATCCTTGTATTCTCCTTTGGTTTTATCTGCTACTCGATTCCAGTGATGTTCATCTAAAGGACGTTCGCACAACGGGCAAAGAGCATTGGGATTTTGCAGAAGAAGCAGTTTTTGGTCTAATTCTCCCAACAGTCTTTCATATTCTCGTTGCTGCGCTTGCAAGCGTTCGATAAAGTGACGCCTTTCCTGTCCTTTTTCCTGAACTCGTTGCAGATAAACTCGTTTTTTCTCTAATTCTTCAATTTGCGTTTTTACATCCATCACCGCTGCGTGCAGTTGTGGTTGCCGTGCAAAAGCGCGTTGCAGTTGGTTTTCTGTTGCTTGCAGTTGTTCGAGTCGCGCTACCAAACCAGCACCAACCCGATCTAACTGGCTTTGCAAAGTTGCTCGTTGTTGCAATAAGGGAGACACTTGCATTTGTAGTTGATCTAAATGAGCTACTTGGTTACGCGCTCTTGTTAGTTGTGCTAAAGCAGCTTCAACTTCTTCTTTCTTGGTGAGAGTATGTTGAATTTCTCGCTCTTGTTGCTGCAAAGCTTCTAATTGAGCTAGTGCTTGTTGTAGTTGGCGTTCTTGATCGTTAATTTGTTTCGTCAGTTGAGCGTGCAGTTGTTGACGCTGTTGTATTCGCTGTGTGTATTGTTCAAATTTGGCGCTTAAAGATTCTTCTTGAGATTGCAGCGTTTGATATTGGGCGTAACCGGCATTTATCTGGGTTTCTTGACTTAAGATTGTTTGTAAATCTGATAGCTGACTATTAATTGCTGATTGTTCTTGTTGCAGGCGATCGCAGTCAGAACTCAGATTTTGGTATTGTTGCCTGACAAAGCTTAATTGTTCAGCCCAATTTTGGCGAGTCATCTGGACTACTTGCAAACTTTGGATTTGAATATTATCAAAAGCTTGTATTTGTTGGAGTTGATTGAGTTCAACTTCTAATTCTGCTTGTTGTGCCTGTGTCGCAGAGCGTTGTTGCAGTTGAGTTTTGCTCGACTCCAAAGAGCGCTCTAATTCTTCTACCTTTGCTCTGAACTGACGAGACGATTCTTTTGCTCGTTCTTCCAATTCATCGTATTGATTTAGCTTCAACAACTCTGCTAAAATCTCTTTGCGTTCGTTCGGACGCTTGAGCATGAACTCGTCTGCACGACCTTGACGCAAGTAGGCAGAATTAATAAAAGTTTCATAATCAAGCTTGATGTGTTCTAAAATCACATCTTGAGTTACCCTTACTCCTTTGCCCGTAAGTGTGCGAAACCCAGAAGGTGTTTCCACTTGAAATTCTAAAACACCAGTACCACCGCGAGGACGGGTGCGAATAACTCGATAAATTTGCTGATTGCTTTGAAAAGTGAAATCAACTCTAACTTCTTTCGCGCCAGAATGAATCACATCATCTTCAACACCGGCGCGGCTTTCACCCCAAACTGCCCAGGTGATAGCTTCGAGAAGCGAAGATTTGCCTGCACCGTTGGAACCACAAATACAAGCCGTATGCAATCCGCGAAAATCTAAAGTTGCATCACGGTAACTGAGAAAGTTTTTGAGGATTAGTTGTACTGGGATCATCGAGGCTATAGCGCCACATCTACTTTTAATAAATAACAGTACAGATGCACTTACAAATTAGTTTAGCTATCTTGAGATAATGTTTCTAGTATTGAAGACTTGAATTTTACAAAAATTAACAATATGATCGTCATATTTTTCTTTTATGCAAAATATTTTTATGATTTTCGGAGAAAAATCAAGCGATCGCTTGCGTTGCCAGTTAAGAAAGAAGAAAACTTTTTCTAATTCTAGAGTGTCCAGAGCGTTGATAATCAGATATTGCTCTTCTGTCGGTTCCATCAGTAGTTATCCTCTAGATTGACCATTGGCAATTCTAAAGTAAAAAGAAAGTATTCACGCATAAGATTGCGAATTTGTCTACAATATAAATAAGAGTTCGCAGTAAGCCGATTCGCCTCTCTTCAATGGCATACATATGTGGACATAAACAGGTAAAAAGAATTCAGGAACAATTTGGGTAAATTTGCGTCATTCATAAGTCTCACCCTTGATTTATTTCGGGTGATCAGCAGTATAAATATGTCAAGGAACAATTTGATAAATTTTCCGTCAGAGAAACTCTTTAACTTTCGGAATATGCCTATAGACAGGTTTAAAAAATTTTAGAAACAATCTCAGTAATTCGACGTCATTAAACACATGATAAAAACAAACGGAAACCCTCTTATGACTCGCCTTAATCGCTGGAAATATGCAACGGCTGCACTCATGTCAATGGCTATAAGCACGGGTGCTATTGTGCCCATGTTTATATCTACACCTGCTAGCGCACAACGCATTTATGGTCAATCTAGATCAGTTTCTATTCCTAGCGGAGTGACATTTCCTGTAGCTTATGAAAAAGATAAAGTTGTTGTTACTCCTGGAGAAACTACACCCTTAACACTAACAGTTGCAACCAACATTATTGATAGCAGCAGAAATGTATTAATTCCTGCGGGAACTCAAATTGTTGGACAATTGCAACCAGTAACTAGAAACGGTAAAAAAGGTGTGCAATTCGTTGCCCAAGAGTTAGTTTTTGCTTCTGGTCAGCGTCAATCTGTAAATGCTTCTTCTGGGGTAATTACCAGAACTGAAAAAATCAGCAAAGGAACCGATACAAATAGTATTATAACAGATGCGGCAATCGGTGCAGGTGCTGCCAGTGTGATATCACTAATTACAGGCGATCGCAAAATTCAAGCAATTGAACCGATTGGTGGTGCGGCAGCTGGTGCGGCAGCAAGTGTGCTGTTGCGGAAAAAACAAGCTGATGTCTTCGTCCTCAAGCCAGAACAAGATTTAAATGTGACTCTGCGTTCTAACTTGGTAGTATCCCGTTCTTACTAGGCTTAAGTTTAGTTAAGCCGTGACTGTAATTATTTCTAATAAGCGATCGCCACTTTAATATGTGTGTGCGATCGCTTAATTTTTCCACCGTTGCATAACCGCGAGATGAATCCTAGAGACTTCCTGAATGTGTAATTTGGGATTTTAAAGTTGTTGTCATACAAGCGTTTCAACAATCTATTTGTCGCAATCATTTTTCAATTTTATATTAGCTAGAAAACTACAACGGGATGTGTTTTTTTCTTTTCGCTTTTACCGCACACTCGCACTAGTAATCGTCAGTATATTAGCGTACTCCTAAAGTTTTTTCAAGGACATTGTAAATAAAACTAATACTTACGGTAAATCAAAGCCTATTTTTGCTAAAGCTAGATTGAACGGACTTTGACGACGTTTTTGCGGAGACTGAATTCATATTAAGAAGCAGTAAAAAAAGTTTTTTTCCAGAAACTATTTTTTCAACGGCACGTCTGATTGAATATCAAGGTTTATTTAAATACTTATGTGATTGCTCAAACTGCTCATAAGTTGATAGTTTGTCATGCTTCAACGTGACTATCTAAAAAACCATTAAATTAACTTGATTAAAGTGGGTGCAAATAGCCTTTAAGTTGGCGAAAATTTTAGTAAAATTACGACCGTTATAGCCAACTAAAACTACTGAAAGTCAGAAATAAATTGGAACTATTTATCTGACAAATTGTCTTACTAATTAACAGAAAAAAACAGAATTGGTGGAGAGGACGGATTCAATGTTTAGTTTAAATGGCTGCAAAAAAACAACAGCTGGATTGATGACTTTGAGCGTAACAGCAGGTGCTGTAGCACCCTTCATCGCACCTGCACCATCTTTCGCTCAAACTACTTTTTCTGATGTGAACTCTAACTATTGGGCAGGAGAGTTTATTCAAAAATTATCAGAACGAGGCGTTATCGCTGGCTTTCCTGATGGTACATTTCGCCCAGAAGAACCAGTAACCCGCGCTCAATTCGCCGCGATGATTCGCAAGGCTTTCCAAAAAGCGCCAAAACGCGAAGCAACTCGATTTAACGATGTAGCTAGCAATTACTGGGCATACAGCGCCATTCAAGAAGCTTATACCACTGGTTTCTTATCGGGATATCCCGGCAATCGCTTCGAGCCTAACCAAGCTATTCCTCGGCAACAGGTTTTAGTCTCCCTCGCCAATGGTCTAGAATATTCTGCTAGCAGTGACGTTCAAAGCACTCTGCAATATTACAACGACTCTTCTAATATCGCTGGTTATGCCCGCAATCCCATCGCAGCAGCAACTGAAAAGCGAATTGTCGTCAACTATCCTAATATTAACTTCCTCAATCCTACCCAAACTGCTACACGAGCACAGGTAGCGGGTTTTATCTATCAAGCGTTGGTTAGCACCAATCAAGCTGCGGCAATTAACTCACCTTATATTGTCGCTGCTCAATCGACTACTCCCACACCCGTAGCTGTAAAAATTCCTCAAGGAACAGCTATTCCTATCAAGTACGACAAAGCAGAAAAAATCCTCGTCACTAAGGAAGAAACAGCGCCTTTAACACTCACAGTGGCGCAAAATGTGGTAACACAAGAAGGAACTATTGTAATTCCTGCTGGTAGTCAGGTTGTCGGTCAACTCAAACCAGTTAAAGGTGGTTCTCAATTCGTTGCTCAGAAATTGATTTTGCCTTCAGGTCAACAGTATCCAATCAACGCTACTTCGGAAGTCATTACCAAAACCCAAACAGTGAAAAAGGGCATTAGTACTTCGGCTATTCTTAAGAATACCGTATTGGGCGCAGGTGCTGCCGCTGCTGTCTCTGCTGTGACAGGCGATCGCGCTATCCGTGCAGAAGAAGTCTTGGGTGGGGCTGGTATCGGCGCGTTGATTGGTTTATTCTTTGGTAAAAAGAGCGTTGACTTAATCACAATCGAGCCAAACACCGATTTACAAATGACAATTAATCAAGACTTCCAAGTTTCACTTAAATAGTTAGTGGTAGAGACGCTCCGGTTCCTCGCGTCTGTACAAGGGTTAGTGGTCAGTAGAAAAATGCTCCAACACTCCAACCAACAACTATCAACTAACCCCCAACAATCGGCAACCAAATTATAAAAGTGGTTCCGGGTGCATCGGGTGATTTAATAACTGAGTTGATTGCAGGGCTGAAAACTTCAATTTCGCCCTGCATTTGTTTTATTAATTGTTTGGCGATCGCTAATCCCAATCCAGAACCAGGAATTTCTGTTTCGGCTTGTACACCGCGATAATGTCGTTCTCCGAGGTGTTCTAAATCTTGTTGGGGAATCCCCGGACCGTTGTCACTGATGGCAATTCCGCTAAAATGAGGTTTTTCTTGTCCTGCCTGAATTAAAATCTTACCGCCAGCAGGAGTGTATTTCAATGCATTGTCGATAACATTACTTAATACTTCTCGTAATGTTTTGAAATTAGCGCGGATTAAAGGTAAATTTGGCGGGATTTGGGAAATTAATTGCAGTTTTCTTTCTTGTGCGATCGCTTTGGCTGACACCAATAATGGATTTAAGATATCGAAATACGCAAAATCAGCTTCCAAATCTTCGCTTCCGAGTAATAATAGCGGTGGTTTCGGCTCATTTTGCACAGTTGCTTCCACAAATACTTGTTTGTCTGGAAGTTTGAACGGTGCTAAATCTGCTGCTGTTAAGTCAATGACTTTATCGAACTGTTGGAGTAATTCTTGAAGGCGATCGCTTTCTCTAACTATACTTGCGGCTACTTCCCGATTAGGATCGCCCGATCGCAGTCGCTTGAGAAGTAGTTTGCCAAAAGTCCGCAAAGCCGTTAGGGGGTTGCGAAACTGGTGCAATAAGTTATCAAGTAAATCCCGTTGCTTTTGTTGGATAATTTGTTGTTGATTCAAAGAGTGCTGCAACCAGGCTCGACGCTGATCTAAAATAATTGCGATCGCCAGAGTTTGGGCTATCCTTTGAATTTCACTGCGTTCCTTTTCATTCCATCCTCTGTCTTCTCTGGCTGTCACCAACAGTCCCATCATTACACCCTCATGGATTAGAGGTAAAACAATTTGGTTGCCGTTTAATACGTATTCTTCTTGTAAAGGTGGTTGCGCTTCATTTGGCGTTCCCGATGGTGATGGAGTCAATAACTTCTGCTTCAGCTTTGGTAATGCTAAAGCATTTTTCACTGTAAACGACTTGCGTGCTGACACTTCGGCACTGTCTTCTATAAGCCGAACTATTGCCGTATCCGGGTAAACCACTACAGGAATCAGTTTTGCTTCACCTGTCGTTGCCTCTGCCAATTCTTGCGTCAAATACACAACACTCAGAGTTGCTCCCAGCCCTTGGGTTAATAGTGCGATTTGCTCTTGGCACAGAGTAACAAACTCAGAACTGGCAGACATTAACATTTTTCACATCTTGCTTAACAGAACAGAATATGAGGGATGATTAAGTAACATGGCTTACTTTTTACCTCATTCATTTAATAAAGCTTAACTAAAACTTGCAACTAATGCTTTGCTCTTTGGGATTATATACTTTGCTGCTTTTATTTTCTTTACATTCACAAATATTACTTTTATTGTATTAAAACTTAATAAAGTATTGATCTTTTTTACTATAACTTATATAATGACGACGGATTTTGTAGCTATCACTACAGTCTGCGTAGCTTGAAAGAGGAGGAAAATAGGTTGGCAAGGAGACGCAAACGGAAAAGTCGTCGTCGCCAAGAAGGGCGGCGTATCCTGGAGCATGTGCCTCAATATAGCATCGAAAGCGGCGAAGAGAAGCCTGTGACAGCAGCGAGAAAATTCATTCAAGCTGAAGGTATAGTGCCGCCCGCCTTGCTACTCGTAAAGCGGAATGAACACACCACAGACCGTTATTTCTGGGCAGAAAAGGGGCTGTTTGGTGCTCAATACGTAGAAGAAAACCATTTTCTGTTTCCTAGCTTGAGGGTATTAGAAAATCCTTCAGGTCAAGAAATGGCTCTGGCAAGCCGTTGAAAAATCAATAGTTGTCTTACAGATTGAGTGGGGCTTGTGACAATTATTA
>CASBQC010000078.1 GCA_949127805.1 Nostocales cyanobacterium PMM_0081 | reverse complement strand
GCTAGTACAAGATATGCTAAAATTTGAAAAAAATGGAAATGAAACTATAGGCAAAATAACTCCTATAGATAATAAGAATAATAGCCAGATAAATCAGCTACCATTTTCTTGTGAGTACACCCTATTAGAAGGTAATAAGAACTCAGGTTCTCGCGTCATTACTCTAGAGTTTAACCCCTTATTTTCTGATTTAATTACTACAGTTGACAGTAGTAAGGAAGAAAAAATTGATTTCAAAGAAGTATGCAGAGATCCAGAAATTGTTAAACAAATGAAAGCGCAAAGCCAAAGACAAGGAAGTTATAACGAAAATAGAGGTGACAAAATTATACCAGAAGGACCAAAGCTTGATAAAAATAAACAAGACGTTTATCCAGTATTCCAATGGGTATGCTCTTATAAAATTCAAAGACAAGAAAACAAATCTTCAGGTTTTGAACTAACAAGTACCTATAGCATAGACATTGAATTAGAGCCTTATTGTAAAAAAAGAGCAGTCGAAGACGGAACAAACCGAATAAAACCAACTCATCATAACTACAACAACCCTTATTCGTTATATTGTGCTGACCCTTTTTCTAAGAGGAAGTAATATATAGAGGAATACGGTTGGTGTTAAGGATTTTTCGTACTGATTTTAGACCTGTAGAGACGCGATCGGACGAAGTCTCTACATTGTTGTCTAGATAAAGGTTTTGGTCTTATCTGAACCGTATTGATACAGCATATTGCAGGTATATGAGGTACAAAAACTAATTATATAACTCTTGTGGTGCGGGCATCTTGCCCGCTACAAGTGTACCTCACTCAGATAAAATCGGCTGTATCTAGAGACGTAGCATTGCTACGTCTCTACATGGATTTCGGATTTTTTGATTAATGTCAATTAAACGGACATGATATGACATCTGGATACATGCTTCATCCAACCTTCTACCCATCAGCTTCAATTTGCTTAACTACAGTCAGCGCTGAGTAACTCACCCCAGCAGTACCTTCCCCAGGATGGGTAGAGTCACCCACTAACCATAAATCTTTGATTGGTGTACGATTGGCAAAACCAAAGGGACCGAAAGTAGATATTCTTTGACCAATACCGCCGACAATGCCCCGATCGCGTGCTGTATAATGAGCAAATGTGCGCGGTGTTGCCGCTTCTACATGAATAATCGTTTCTGGTTTCAAGTAGAAGTATTGCGAAAGATGAGCGATCGCTTCTTCTGTATACTTTTGTTTTAAACCTTCATAATCCTCAGTCTCCCACCACGGTAATGGATTGACAAAGGATGAAGCAATAATTGTTGCTTTCCCTTCAGGTGCGCGACCATCTCCCGAATGGCTGACGGAAACAAATAACGAATTATTCTCGCCAATCTCACCATTAGCATTATACATAAATTGTAGATGGGGCGGGCATCCTGGAGGAATAGCGCTTTCGTCTACACCCAAATAAACTACAAACGCACCAGATGCAGGTGGTAGTTTTTCTGTTCGCTTTTTATACCCGCGAGGAGCTTTTTCACCTAATAGTTGCACTAAATTCTGTACGGTGACATTTGCAACTATATGGTCGGCTGATTCTGTCCAGACTTCGCCGGTTTTCTGATTTTTGATGACGACGGCGGCAACTTTGTTATGCTTGACTTCGATACGTTCTACAGTATGGCGCATCAACAACTTACCACCGTCTCTCTCCAAAGCGGAAACTAAGCGATCGCTCAATACTTGCATACTACCTTGAAGATGAAACAATCCTTGGGGTAGTTGTGATACGCTCAATGCTGTGGCTGCGTAAAGTAATGCTGTCTCTTCTGCATTCACCTGAGAATATAGCTTTAATTGCAAATCCAAAAATGTCCTTAAACGGCGATCGCTTCCTAATTTATAAGCTCGCAAAGCATCGCCCACTGTAAACAAAGTGTAGGGCACGGTAATTAATGTACCAGAGCGAACCGCCTTAGTCAACTGCCACAAGTCCCAGATGTTACGTGGTGGTAGCACCGGATCGCGTCCTTGAAATTTCCAACTGGCTTTAAATAAAGCTGCCATTAACTGCCAGAATGGTTCACTACCAGGAAACTGTCGTTGCCGTTCCTCTTGCCATTTTTCTAAATCACGCCAAACATTAATCGGTGTTTTCTCCCCAGGAAGATACACCGCACAAGCTGGATCGCAAGGAGTTGCTTCGGGAAGCTCGATTTCTAATTCCGAGAAAATACGGTGGTGAATACCTCCTGGTTCTAACCCTGCTACCTGAGTTGCTCCCACATCAAAGGTGAATCCTTTACGTTTGAAGGTAGAAGCACAACCTCCCGGTACGAGAGCTTGATCCAAAATTAAGACACTGTAACCTCTATGAGCTAATAAAGCCCCAGCTGTTAGTCCACCGATTCCTGCACCGATGACGATGACGCGGGATTTTGTTTTGCCAACACCATGACTTGGCATAGATACTTATGACATTTTTCTTAATATTTATAATTTTATATTATTTGAGGTAAATAGGAAATTTTGCACTCCTGAGAACGCGATGGTAAATAGTGCAATCTTATCTCATGCAACCATCGTAGAGACGTTCCGGCGCAACGTCTCTACTATGGTTGCGATTAGTCTTGACATACAACACCGGGCGTGCATATCAATTTAGCGCGCAAATTTTCTCCCTTGGACTGAACCTGGACAAAAATGGACAGCCTTCCACGAAGAAGTGTCTGAGATGCTGCATGAATATTTCAAAACAAGGCTGTCCAATGAGTGTCTATCGTTTGTGAAACCCATCTTATTGATATATCGTCCTACACATTTGTAACACTTGCAACCATCTTTGCCCCATCACTCTTCCGTATGGCTTGGTAGGAAATTGATATGGTTTATACATTTGCCGTTGAATCTCAGTAACTGTAATATTGCGATTAACAGCTACTTTCCGAACAGGTTGGAATTTTTTTAAGAACTGCAACCAATATTGATAATCTGACCAAATCAAAGACATTATTCGTTTAAATGCAATTTTCAAAATACATTTGATAATGCATTCATAAATTGGTCTTAACAAAAGCGGACTATAGTCTAATTTTACAGCATTATATATCCATCCTAAAGTAGTGAAATAATCGCCGCAAGCTGTGCTTTTCCATGAAAGGTAGACGTAAAAAGAACTGGCTGACCAAGTATATACATAGGTAGGAATTTCCGGATGTCGTTTTTGGAAATCTGCCATCACCAGATTGTAAGACTTTGCCATTGTCTTAGAATTGTTAGACATACTGGCACTTCCTTGACGATAACCAATCAAAAACTCAGGCACAACGCGAAACTCATAACATTCAGCAATTCGCAGGTAGATATCCCAATCTTCGCAACCTTGAGCATTTTGCTGTTTAAGTTCACAGTTATAACCACCAAGTTTCTCAAAACAAGTTCGACGAATCAATGGTGCACTAGCGTTGCCGATAAAGTTCCTAAACAGGATAGCTGGGTATACTTCTCCCTCTACGCTGTGAATGTTCAAATAATCATAGGGTTCATATTGTCCGATAATTACATCATCTTCATCAATGAATAACGACCAGGCATAAACTAATCCTACTGATGAACCTCCCTCTAATATGCACTGTACTTGTTTGTCAAGCTTAGAGGGATACCAAATATCATCAGCGTCGAGGGGTGCGATATATTCCCCTCTCGACTTTTCAATTCCTAAATTACGCGCTGCCGCAACTCCGGCATTTTGCTGTGACAATAAAATTATACGACTGTCTTTTTGAGCAAAAGATGCTACAATTTCCGCAGTTTTATCTTTAGAACCATCATCAACTACTAAAACTTCGATATTCTCGTAAGTTTGCGAAAGGACAGACTCTAATGTCCGACCAATAAATGCCTCTGCGTTATAAGCAGGGATAATCACTGAAACAAAGGGCAGATTAGCCTTCATTTTATTCACAAAAGGTGCAGATGTTGGTAAAAGAATTTGACAAGTGAGTTAAAAACAGAAAACAGATAAAAATCTGACAAAAATTACGAAAACAAAGACAACAATTCTACATAAAATTACTTATGCAAGTAGATTGCACACGTTATATTTTACAACAATTTGCTGAAAAATCAACTAGATTATTTAGTGACAGAATTTACTGATTTATTCGAGCAGAAAAAAAGGCAAAAACACCGGACAGGCAAGGAGCGCTATTATCCGCTTTTTCAAGAGCAACATAAAGAGCGTGATGTTCGCTCCGCGTCTTCACGATTGAGAAGCCTGTGTCCCCATCTAACTAAGTCTGAAATCAGTCTAAAGAAGGATGAATAAAAGTTGTGCAAGCAATAAGTAAATTCCAAGTCAACACTTTTTGACTTCGCGGGTTATATAAGTCCTAGGTAAGATAAAGAAGTAAGAGAGCTTTTCACTTCCCTACGACCAATGACTTCAACTTTGCTGAATTTTCCTCGTCTCAACGCCCCAAAGTTGCACATCTTGCCCAACGGCTTGACAATAGTAGCAGAGCAAATGCCGATTGAAGCCGTTAACCTGAACTTGTGGGTTAAAGTTGGTTCAGCCGTAGAATCAGATGGGATTAACGGTATGGCTCACTTTTTAGAGCATATGATTTTTAAAGGCAGTGAGCGGCTAACTAGCGGCGAGTTTGAACGTAAAATTGAAGAGCGGGGTGCTGTTACTAATGCCGCTACCAGCCAAGATTATACTCATTATTATGTGACAACTGCTCCCAAAGATTTTGCGGAGCTTGCCCCACTACAAATTGATATAGTAACTAATGCCAGTATTCCTGACGAAGCTTTTGAAAGAGAGCGATTGGTAGTTTTAGAAGAAATTCGCCGTAGTGATGATAATCCTCGCCGGCGCACTTTTCAACGAGCGATGGAAACCGCGTTTGATCAACTACCTTATCGTCGTTCGGTATTAGGACCAGAAACAGTGGTTTCTCAACTGAAAGTCGAGCAAATGCGCGATTTTCACGCTATGTGGTATCAACCACAGTCAATGACGGCTGCGGTTGTAGGTAATTTGCCCGTAGAGGAATTAATTGAAATTGTCGCTGAAGGATTCACTGCCAAAGATGCGATAACCCCACCTGTACAGCATTTAGGAGTTACTCAAGAATTACCATTTACAGAAATTGTCCGTCGAGAATATGTCGATGAAAGCCTAACTCAAGCACGGTTGGTAATGGTTTGGAGAGTTCCGGGGTTAACTAAGCTTGCCCAAACTTACGCGCTGGATGTTTTGGCGGGAATTTTGGGACATGGACGCACATCAAGACTGGTGCGAGATTTGCGTGAAGAAAGAGGATTGGTTTCTTCGGTTTCTGTGAGTAATATGACGCAGCGGTTACAGGGGACTTTTTATATTTCCGCGCATTGTGCTGTAGAAAACGTGCCAGCCGTGGAAAGTGCGATCGCTCAACATATTACCAGGCTACAAACAGAAATTATCACCACAGCAGAAATTGAACGCGTGCGAAAGCGTGTCGCTAACAGGTTTATTTTTGGCAACGAAACACCAAGCGATCGCGCTGGTTTGTACGGTTACTATCAATCTATGGTAGGAGACTTAGAACCAGCCTTCGATTATCCAAATCACATTCAAGCTCAAAATGCAACCGATTTAATGCAAGCTTCCCAAAAGTATCTTTCACCAGATGCTTACGGTGTCGTTGTTATGAAACCAGCTTAATCAGAGGGGAAAGGGGAAGGGGAAAGGGGGAAAG
>CASBQC010000077.1 GCA_949127805.1 Nostocales cyanobacterium PMM_0081 | reverse complement strand
TGCGTGTGCCTGCTTCGTCCGTGTAGCCGAGCCAGTGCGTTGCGGAGGTTCCCTCCGTTGTAGCACCTGGCGTCCAGGCTTCCAGCCTGAGGGCAGAAAATTCAACCCCTACTACTATTCCACTCCTGCGCTGCATCTTCAACAGCTTTATCTACCGTTTTCTCACCCAACATTGCCGCTTGCATATTCTCATAAATTGCCTTTTGCAGCTTATTAAAATCCTTCAAAGTCGGAGTTAAAATTTCTGCTTGTTGCAACTCTTTAGCACTCATCACCCGCGCTTTTTCTTGAGTTGAAGCATTAGCCGGCACATCTTTAAAGTAGCTGTCAGACAGCGCTTTAGTAGTCGATGGTAGAACATTTGCGGCTTTTGCAAAAGCTAACTGATTCTCATCATTAGTGACAAATAGCGCGAATTTAACAGCCGCATCTGGTTGCTTAGTATCGCGGGGGATAACTATGTTCATCACAGCGACATTTTTCTTACCCGTTTCCCCTGTGATTTGCGGTGCGGTTGCCGAAACTTCAGCTATTTTAGGCGCATTTATTGCAATCTGCTTTAAAAATTCCGGACCACTAGCTAGTATTGCCGTTTCTCCAGCTTGGTACAAATCGATCGCATGACGATGACCTTGAGTTAACACCTCTTGTGGTAAAAGTTTCTTCTTGTACAAGTCTACCCAATATTGAAACGCCGCTTTCCCTTGGGGAGTGTTAAAAGCCGCTTTGCCTTCAGCATCTATCAAAGTTACCCCCATCTGCACCAAAGACTCAATTACCTCACCCGAATCATGTGGGACGAAAGTCACAAAAAAAGCATATTTGCCAGTTTTTTCCTTAATTTGTTGAGCAAAAACTGCTAATTCCGTGTAAGTACTGGGTACTTTATTAATACTTAACTGTTTTAATAAAGCGGTGTTATAGATAGTTAGCCGCGTGGTGAGATACCAGGGAATTCCAAAACTTTTGCCATTAAGTGTGCTTGCTTTCCATATATTCGGCAGATAAAAGGAGCGTGTTTCATTTGGGATTTTTGCATCCAAATTCAACCAAGCATTTCGTCCTGCAAGTTGAGATGCAAAATCGGGATTTAAGTTCACAACATCAGGTGGCGTTTTTCCGGTTACAGCTGTTAAGATTTTGTTCTCCATCGCTGCCCAAGGTACATCAACCCAGTTCACCTTTATACCGGGATTTTGCGTTTGAAAAGTCGCAATTAACCTTTGAAAGTAGTTAGTAAATTGAGGTTGGAGTTGCATTGTCCAAAACTCAATAGTTGCCCCTGAAGCAGCTTGTTTTGTACTTGTGCCCACATTACCTGTGCCGCAGCTGACAATCCAACTGGTTAATAAGCCAAGCAGCACATAAACAGTCAATCGTTTTAACTTTTGAATTTGAATCATCGTACTAGTTGTTGGTTGTTGGTTGTTGGTTGTTGGTTGACGCTTACGTACAAATGCGAGGAACATCGCGTCTCTATCCACTAACAAACTAAGTTTTCTATTAAACAGTGCCGTGCGAAAAACTGTGGTTAAAAATTTTCAGAAATTCTTTAGCAAATCAAATAAAGGAGTCGGGATAGAACTTGCTCCTGAACGGGTGAATATAGCTCAACTATGCAAGCAGCGTCAAGGCTTAAAATTAGACTCCTTAACATCGGTACCAGTTCCAGAAGGCATTTTTGTTGATGGTCAAATTACCGATCCTGCTGCAATGGCGGAATTAATTCAGCAAGCGCTAGCTGAAAGTAAAATCAAAGCTTCTCGTGTCGCAACTGCTGTACCGGGACGAGAATCAATTATACGTTTGATTCCCGTGCCGGCAGAGTTAGATGACAAAGAACTGCGGGAAATGGTGCTAAACCACGAAGCTGGTTTGTATTTGCCTTATCCTCGCGAAGAAGCTGATGTTGATTATCAGAAACTTGGATACAAAGTAGATGAAGATGGCATTGAGAAAGTAAATGTGCTTTTAGTTGCCACTCGTAAAGATATTACTGATTCTTATGTAAGTACGTTTGAGCAAGCGGGATTGCAAGTTGATGTTTTAGAAATTAGCAGTTTTGCTTTAATTCGCACAATCCGCGAAAAATTGCGGCAATTCGGACCGCAAGAAGCAGCAGTGTTAGTTAACATCGAGTTCGACAATACAGAAATTGCGATTATTATCAACGGAGTACCGGAATTTACACGCTCTGTACCGATAGGTACTTATCAAATGCAAAATGCTTTGTCAAAAGCGATGAATTTACCGACGTCACGAGACACGGAACTGTTGCAGGGAATGATTATTCCCTCAACACCGATGGAGGCTGGGGGAAAAACCGGTGTTACTGGCATTAATCCTGGTATGGCAGCGATGATGCGAGTATTGGGAGAATTAACAGATGAACTACGCCGCTCAATCGAATTTTACCTCAATCAAGCTGAAAATTTGGAGGTAGCAGAAATCATGCTGGCGGGTCCGGGAGGGGGACTGGGGCAGTTAAATGAGTTTTTCACCCAAAGATTAAGTTTACCAACAACCCAAATTGATCCAGTGGGTGCGCTGTCGTTGGAAATTGACGAGGAAAAATACCCCTTGGTGCAACGTCCTGGATTGGGAGTAGTACTTGGTCTAGGAATGCGGGAGGTGTAACAAAATGTACAGTTTAGACGTTAATTTTCTTAAAGACCGCAAACCTGAACCGAAAAAGACGGGCAATAAGCCAAAACCGCCAATTTCTCTTGGTGATTTAACACCGATATATATAGGAATTACTGTTGGTGTGATTTTCCCGGCTTTGGTGGGGGGTGGATTGTGGTTTTTGCAAGGGAAAAATACTGAGTTAGGAGAAAATATAGCCAAACTGGAGCAACAGAACCAACAATTAGAGTCGAAAGTTGGGGATATTAACAAAATAAAGGAAGAAACGAACAAAGTAAAGGAGGAAACACAAGCTTTAGTGACTGTCTTTGACCAAATTCGTCCTTGGTCAGCGATGTTGCAAGATATGCGCGATCGCATTCCCGCAACTGTGCAAATTGAAAACATCAAGCAAATCACACTCACTACACCTGTTCAAGGGCAACCACCAGCCAATCCCGCTTCTGGAGTGGAAATTAGTGGTTATGCTCGCTCTTTTAATGATGTCAACGATTTCTTACTCAGTCTGCAACAGTCGCGTTTCCTCAAATCTACCGAAGGCAAAATTACCACAGCCGAGTTAGTAGATGCTCCGATACCTGCCGATACTGCTCAACCTGCAAATTCTGTATTAATTAAACCACCGCAAATAGTCAAATACACTATTCAATCCACCATGAGCGATGTTCCGGCTTCTCAGTTAACCCGCGAGTTGGAGCAAAAAGGCACAGTTGGATTAGTCAGTAGAATTCGCAGTCTGCAACAAACAGGAGTCATTTCCAGATGACATCAAGCATAGAAAATGATTGCGACAAATTGAAAGCAACAAAAGCTTATTTAGTATATGTTTCACAATCCAAAATCTAAAATCTAAAATCCAAAATGGTATGACCTACAGTGAAGATTTAAATTTTGGTGAGCAAGAGGGTGCATTTGAGGCAGCTGGTTCTGCTTATCCTAGGGCATTCGGCATTACCTTCACACCAAAAATCATTGGCAGCTTCGTGGGAATTGTGGGTTTGGGGGTAGCAGCTTTTATGCTTTTTACCCTAGTAATGCCAGCTTGGGACAACTTTCAACAACAGCAAACAAAAAACCAAGACTTAGATTCGCAAATTCAGCAAAAGAATGCCAGCATCCAACAAATTGGCAAAGTTAAAGAAGAACTAGCGCAATCAAAAAAGCAACAAATCCAAGTTTTATCTTTATTTGCTAATGAGAAAACCTTGGATACATTGTTACTCGATTTGAATCGCTTAGTTGAATCTGGTAATTCTCAAATTCCGGCAAATGCAGTTAAGGCAAAACTGAAAAAGTTTACGCCATCTGGACAGAAACCAGAACCGATTATCGATAGTAGTTTTGGACCACTAGTAAACAACAAATTGAAACGCAGCACTATTAATATTGAAATTCAAGGAACCTATGAACAAACACAATCGATTTTCCGCAATATTGAACGTTTGCAGCCTTTGTTGCTAGTTAAAGATTATCAATCTATTTTGGCATCAGAACCTGCTGTTGAACCAGGTAAAGGGGTGCGTCGAATTGGTCCTGCACCGATTACTACATCTTTCGTGTTACAAGCATTGATGCCACTTAATGCTGAGGAAGTAGCAGCAGCAACCAAAGCGGGGCAAGCGAAGAAGTAAATGAGATTCCAATACGGTTCGCATAAGACTCGATCCCCCCAACCCCCCTTAAAAAGGGGGACTAAGAATAGCTCTATTTCCCCCTTAAAAAGGGGGACTAAGAATAGCTCTATTTCCCCCTTTTTAAGGGGGACTAAGAATGGCTCTATTTCCCCCTTTTTAAGGGGGACTAAGAATGGCTCTATTTCCCCCTTTTTAAGGGGGACTAAGGGGGATCTTTAAGGACTGTGCATCTTAACCGAACCGTATTGAATGAGATTCTCACAAAGCCTTCAGGCAGGATTTTTTAGCCCACGAAGGTGGGCTTCGTAAGATTAGCCCCAGGCTTATAGCCTGCGGGTGTGGGATCTAAATAATTTAATAAAGTGAGGAATGAACTGTGAAACAACTTCACGGTAAAAGTTTTATATTGGCAGCCGCTGCTTTTGTGTTTGTAGCAGCTCAACCTGTGTCAGCACAGACTTCTGAAATTACTGACGTACAGTTAAATCCTGTTGATGGGGGAATTAATGTTGTTTTGAAAACTTCATCAGGTTCGCGCCCACAAGTTTTTACCACAAAACGGGGTAAAAGTCTAGTAGCAGATTTGATTAATACGCAACTACGTTTGCCTAAAGGTAATAGTTTCCGCCAAGATAACCCCGCACCGGGAATTACCTCTGTAGTAATCAATCAGCTTGATGCTAATAGCATTCGGGTAACGGTGACTGGAGAGAAAGGAGTTCCGAATACTCAGCCTGTGAAGCGAGGAGGCAGCGGAATTACCCTGAGCTTTAGCCCAGGAACGGAAGTAGCGGTAGGCGCACCAATTCCCGTAGCGCCGGCTGCTTCTAACCCATCGCGATCGGCTCCTGTTGTTCCTAACCCGCAAGTGACGGTGGACAGGACACCCGCACAACCAGCGGGTCCTGGTCAACCTGGGACAGCGGCACCGCCTTTTTTACCGAGAGCGGTTGCCCCACCAGTGGGAGATATTGCGATTTCTAATACTGATGCTTCTCCGAGCGTGATTGATTTGGGAACTCAAGAACGTGTTCCCCGCTTGGTGTTACGAGATGCGCCGGTACGTGAAGTTTTATCACTGCTTGCTCGTGCTGCTAATTTGAACTTGGCTTATGCAGGTGGGGGACAAGGTGCTGATGGGAAGCCGGCTGCTGCTGGGGGTGATGGACCGACAATTTCGTTAGATATTGAAAACGAGCCAGTGCAAGATGTTTTTAACTACGTTTTGCGGCTGAGTGGTTTAGAGGCTAACCGCAGCGGACGCACGATTTTTGTGGGAGCGAATTTACCTAACGCTACTCGTGATACGGTGATGCGTAACCTGCGACTCAATCAGGTGACGGTAGGTGTAGCTTTGAACTTTTTGGTGGGCTTGGGGGCTGAAAGTGCCGTCAGCCGCGAACGACAGGTTACTAGCGTCAGTGCTGTGGCTGTGGGTGCTGGAGTTGCACCAATCACTCAAACTCAGACGACACTAGAAAGCAGAGTTGAAAATCAACGCATTAACTTTGAAGATTCAACGCCATTATTAAGAGGTTTGCAAGCACTAGGAGACGAGCGCACCAATTCACTGACCTTGATTGGTTCACCGAAGCTTGTTGAAATGGCGATCGCGCAACTAGGTCAACTTGATGTTCGGCGTCGGCAAGTGGCAGTTAATGTCAAGATTATTGACGTTAACCTCAATAACACTCAAGACTCTAACACCAGTTTTTCTTTTGGGGTTGGTAATAACTACTTTAGCAGTGATAGTGGTGCCGCATCTCTGAATTTTGGTGGTTCCAGACCAGCTACTAGGGCTGAAGCGAGAAGCAATGTAAGCGGTGGTGCGCCTGTTACTGCTAATCCCTATAGTGGTGGTAATACTTTCCTGGATTTAAATAACTCTACTTCTTTTAGAGGAACTGGAATAGGCAACAGAACAATTGTGAACGGGCAGTTACAACAACCTGATGTACCAGGAGAGGATCAATTATTCTATAACCGTCAAGCGGGAGTTTCAGAAAATCCATTCCAAGCCGGTTTCACAGACGCTACACGGGGAACACCAAATGTAACCACTTTTACAGATATTCCTGCCACTGCTGGTACTGCTGGTACTCCTGCCGTTCCTGCTGTTGTTGAGAATGGTATTGTGGTTGTTCCTGCCGTTCCTGCCGTTCCTGCTACTGCTGGTACTCCTGCCAGTAGAGTAATTACGTTCGCACCAGGAGTCTTGGGAACAGTAACATCTGCTCTACCATCTCTGTACCAGTTCCCCAAACGTCTTCTCGCTAGCTTGCAAGCTCAGGTTGTCAGCGGTAATGCCAAAATTTTGACTGACCCTACCTTAATTGTGCAAGAAGGTCAGCAGGCTCTTGTCAACTTGACCCAGGAAGTAGTGGGAAACATAACCATCAAAACAACTGATAATGCAGCTGGCTCCAGAACTGATAGGACAATTGATAAACAAAAAGTTGGCTTAACCTTGAGTGTGAAAATTGAGCGGATTGACGATAATGGTTTCGTTTCTCTGTCAGTTGCTCCTACTGTGAGCGCACCTTCGGGTTCAGAGGATACAGGAAACGGACGAATCATTTTAGTGTCTGAGCGCTCCTTAACTTCTGGCTTGATTCGCTTGCGTGACGGTCAGACACTAATTCTCAGTGGTATCATTCAAGATCAAGACCGCACAAGTGTATCCAAGATTCCTATTTTGGGTGACATTCCTCTGCTTGGTTCACTGTTTAGAAGCACAAACAGACAGAATCAGCGTCAAGAGGTAATTGTATTGCTGACGCCGCAAATTATGGATGACTCAGAGCGCTCATCCTACGGCTATAACTACACTCCTAGCCCTGAGGTGCGGGGAACCCTTGAGCGGAGTGGTTTGAAGCTTCCGAAGTAGAGGAGTGGGGG
>CASBQC010000076.1 GCA_949127805.1 Nostocales cyanobacterium PMM_0081 | reverse complement strand
GCGTGAAGAAACCAAAAAATTTCATATGGAAATATTGTTGCTTTGACGATATCCAAAAAATTAAACTGCTTACCTTTGGACAAAGATTGAAAAACAAAATAAATGGGTGCCCAACATATTAAGGGAATTATTAGTTTTTCAAACTTAGAATGTAAAAATTTGCTGACAGTGGTATTTTTATTACTAAAGGCAGCAAAAGCTATACCAGAAGCAATAAAGAATATTGGCATGTGAAAAGTATTAATCAAATCACATAACCATCCGAGAGCGGAGAGGTCTGAATTATATATTTGCCGCATACCGTAGTCGCGGTTATAGCCAATAACATGACCGATGACGACAAGAGCGATCGCAACTCCTCGGATAAAATATAGGTTATTAGATAAAATAGCTTTAAAATCAGCCTCAACTTTCATCTTGAAAACCTCTAAAGTAAAAGTAAATATTGAAAGAGACAAATCATTAACTTTTAAAGACGTTTGTATTCGTTTTCAGGTGACTTGCTATTGATTGAAGTGCCAAACTTTTGGTAAATTAAAGAATTCACAAAGTTCTGGTTGAGATTAAAGGCAAGCTACCGCTGTCCCTGCGATCGCCTGAAATTTCCTTATGAGCGAAGCTGCGCTGGAGAACCAACGGACACAGGATTTGAAGGGGGCACGTTCCAATCCCAACCAGCCACTGCCGATACAGTGTACCAGTACAAAAAAAGCATCGTATGACTCCAGATGTTCTCAGTAATCATTCCTACAGGTATAGCTATAAAAATAGCTAGTAGAACCAAACACAAGTCACGCTGCTTACTTCCACGGGGTGCATTGTGGATTAACCAGACAAGACGCATACCTTGAGTCACCAGAAAGGTAATAAAAGCAACTATACCCACAATTCCTTCTTCTACCAAAGCACGAATGTAATCATTATGGGGAAGAAACCCGTTGCCAGCTGCTTGGATACTTGACCCCAAACCGTAACCGAAGATTGGATACTGCCGCCATGCCTGGATTAATAAATACCACTGCGAAAGCCGCCAGTTAAAACTATTGTTGTCTCCCTTTGACAGCAGAATTGCCCGCGATATATCTATATCAGGATTGAGTAGCGGTGTGTTAGCGATCGAACTGAGGCGTTGTTGTCCAAACTCTGTACTGGCAAACAAACTTATGACTACCACCAAGAAGATCACCCCACCAATTAGTTTGGGTATGCTCAATCTAGGGGCAATCAAAGCTAGAACAAATACGGCAAGCATCATCAAGCTAAACAGAGCCTTGGTACTCACATACAAAAAGGCGAGTAAGCCTAGCAAAAGAAGCCAAGGCAAGCGTTGCTTTGACTGACCTAGCTTCCACCAGGTTAGACCGATGAACAGAAACAGAAACGTTGCGAAACCATTGGGGTGACCAAGAGTCCCTCTAATTCGAGTTCCTTCTGATGTAACAAGTGCGCCGGCGCTGTCTCCTAAACCAGGGGAGAGCTCGGCTGGTAATAAAGAAGGTAGGAACATCTGCATCAAAGCGACCGTGATTGGCATGATGAGACTCAAGAAAAGCGTAGAGATGACCTGATCAGGGGCAAGTCGATCTTTGAGCTGCATCACTAGTAGGTAGACCATTAGCCAAGTAAATAGACGTACCCACTCGCGCAGGCTATCTGACAAAAACGAAGCATTTAGCCCTAGTACTCCCAAAGGCAGGAATATCACCCATAAGCCTTGTAGCAATACCCAGCCAGCAAAAAACCACCAAAAACGATCAGTTTGTACAGTCCGTCTGGTCAGCAACATTACCGTAACATAAAGCAAAGTCAGGGCATCAATGCCGATGGCGAACGTAGACGGTAGTTGTAGAGCAATGAAACTATCAATAGAACTACGCAAGATTAATAGACCCAGTACAGCTTGCTCAAACTTAGCAAAGAAGTAGATAAGCACGGTGACAGCGAACAAGGCTACACCCAGATAAAAGGGTTGAGCACCTGCCGCGAAGCCTGCAACTATACCAGCTGCTGCACCTACAAAGCTAATCAATAGTATCAGACCCAAACCACGTCTTGAACCTTGATTATTCAGCATTATTACTACCTCTAACCTTTGTCAGAATTATTACGACCACCTTTGACTGCGGTTAAACGGTTTGGCGATCGCCCCCCTAGCGGTCGGTCATTATCAACTGGATAGCGCAAATACTTTTCGGTCTGCTGTGTCATTCCATTGACGACTACTCCCAATACTGGTATCTGATTATGCTGTAATTCTGATACGGCTCTTTGCAGTACCTCTTTGATGGTGATGTTCGGACGTGTTACCAGCATGATTCCATCCGTCTGCCGCGCTAACATGGCTGCATCTGCACAAGCACTGATGGGTGCAGTATCGATAATAACCATGTCATAAGTTGCTGCGGCTTCTGCCACCAAAGACTTCATCGCGGGTGACTCTAGGAACTGCGAGGGACGTCCGTGGAATTCGCCACCAGTTAACACATGCAAATTCTCAACATCTGTGGGCTGCACCGCTTGATTTAAAGTTGTGCGTTTCTCAATTACATCTGTAATCCCCGGCTTTGGCGCTAAGTTAAATAGCGTATGCTGCATGGGGCGACGCAAATCTGCATCTATAATTAATGTCCGCCGAGATAACATGGCGGAAATGGCGGCTAGGTGGGATGCGACTATTGACTTACCTTCCCCAGAAAGTGTGCTGCTGACAACAATAATCTGCACCTTATCGCTACTGCGAAACTCCAAGGTCTTGAGGAGCATTCGGTAAGGCTCAACTAAGCTGACATCATCTAAAAAGCGATCGGCTGGCTGAAGAACGAGGGTTTTAGCAGGCAGACGCGGCAATACTCCGAGTAATGGTAGGTTTAGTAGTTCCTCGGCTTCGGAGGCATCCTTTAAAGTGTTATCCATCACTTCTAGAAGGAACATCATACCAGTACCTAAAACCGTTCCAAACACCGTTGCCAGCACTAGCACTGCTGAACGTTTGGGTGAAGAAGCGATGGTTGGTGGTTTTGCTTCTTCGATCAAGCGGAGATTGCTAACTTTTTGAGCCTCAGTGATGCGTGCTTCCTCTAATTTGCTTTGTAGCGATTTCAAAGATGCGGTAGCGTCTTCGCGTTCGCGGGTTAGGGCAATCAGGGGTTGCTGTTGAAGCGGTAGCTTTGCAAGGCGAATTTGCAGTTTAGTTCTTTGAGATTTTACTGTCGCCAGTTTATTTTGCACTGCCGATCGCTCTGTCTCATTCGCCAAAAATTTGGAAGTCAAGTCTTGACTAATTTGATCGCCGGCGACACTGGTTGAAGCAACTGATGTTGCAGGCGACACGCCAGCAAGTTGCCCTGTGTACAATTTATTGAGATTATCTCGTTGCTCAACCAGCGATATTACAGCTGGGTGATTTTCTGTTAAACGCAAACGCGCTTCAATTAACTTTGTATTTAACTCTGTTAACTTAGCGCGTAAAGTTTTAAGTTGTTCATCTTGTCCACCGCGTACAGATGCATAAGCTTTATCTAGGCTCTTAGCGTCGGTGATTTGCCGCAAAGATGTATCCCTCCCTTTGGCTTCTTGCAATTGAGCTGTCAGGCTGCGCTCTTGATCTTCTAAAGTGGCTAAACTCCCAACTGCGCTTTTAGTTTGCTCTTCAAAAGAGATAATGCCGCTGATATGTCTATACTGGCTTTCACGAGCTTCGGCTGTTGCTAAACGCTTACGAGCGTTAGGTATTTCGCTATTTTCTAAAAATTCCCGTACTTTCGTCGCTTCCGAACTGATTGTTTTCGTATTTTCGGAAATCATTGCCATCGATACCGCATTCAGCAATTGGGCTGCAAGTTCGGGATCTTTCGATTTATAGCTCAGTTCCAGAATGTTGGTAGCGGGGACAATTTTCACACCCAATCCTTGACTAAGTTCTCCGGATGTGATTGGCTTTACAGGTGAACCAGTGTTGGATTTGGGAAAAGCGATCGCGATCGCTTGTTCCAAAACACGTTGCGATTTGACTAATTCCGCTTCGTTAGCTAGGGCACTCGCACCGCCAGGGGCACCCGAAGATACCTGCGTCAAGTCGCGACCCAATTCAGAAACGCTGACCCTTCTATCATCTTGTATGAGTCGCGCTGATGCTTCATACAAACGTGGGGTAACGTGGAGGTAAGCAACAGCCCCACCAATTACCGCCGTGAATGTCACTAAGGCAGGCAATGCACGCCGCTGTAAAACTGCTAATAATGAGGAAATGCCTTTTTCCATCACACAAAACCTTGTTTCATTGGTTATTAGTCAAAAGTAATTGTTTAGTAGAGCACCATCAAACCCTTATAATTAACCCCTGGCGATCGTCTATCTGACGACCGAAGGCAGTGACTTAAAATACAAATGTTATTTTTTGCCGATCGCCTCAGCCAGTCCGCTTTTACGCTGGGAAATACCCATTTTTTCTTCTGTTTCAGGTGATTTCAACAGTGTGTTATATAGTTTCAAGGTTTCAGAGGTAATGCGATCCCAACTGTAGTTGTTTTCTATGTGCTTTTGAGCATTCTTAGCCATTACTGCTAGTTCTTGGGGGTGATTAACTGCCCAGTCTAAAGATTTAACGCAGGATTTAACGTTTCCAGCTTCAAAAAGCATTCCCCGTCCGTTATTAATCAATTGTTGGTGCGGTGGAATGTCGCTTGCGAGTACGGGAATACCTTCGCGCATGGCTTCTAACATTGCTAAAGGTAGTCCTTCTAAGTTAGAAGGTAGAACAAATAATCCAGCACCCCGGACAATTTCTGCTAGGCGATCGCCTCTGAGTTCTCCAGCAAAGATGATATTGCGATCGCTTGCTACTTTTCCTAATAAATCGGCGGTGAAGGTTTTGGTATCGCTGACACCACCTGCTAATACCAATTTCCACCCTTTGGGTTTTAGGGTAGAAAAGGCTTCAACCAACAAGTCAGGACATTTTTCTGGTACAAGTCTGCCCAAAAATACAATATAGCGTCCCCGCTCCAGACCCAAATCAGTGCCGTAGGTAAAATTGGGATCAGAATCAGCGTAGCTAGCGGGAGCATTGGGGATATAGATTGTTTTGCGATTGTAAGTTTCCCAAAAGTAGTTTTTCAGTGCGTCTGATACAACTATAAAGCCGTCGGCGAAACGGACTGCGGCTTTTTCACCCAGTTGAATCAGCCGAGTTGAAAAACTACCCCATTTGGCGCGTTGCCAATCTAACCCCTGACAGGTGACAACTACTTTTGCAGATGTGGCGATGCTGGGCAAACAAGTAAATAAAGATGGACCTAGAGCATGGAAATGAACGATATCATATTTTTTGCCAGTTGCGGCGATCGCTCCCAGTCCGGAAGTAATTAATGCATCTATTCCTCTTAAGTGTCCACCTGGTAGAGAAATAACTTGCACCCCCTTGTAGTCATAATTTTCAAGCCAGGAACTGTCAGTGTAAGAGGAACGGGCGAATAAATCGACACTGTGTCCCTGTGCAACCATGCGTGGATAAACTTCTGCACAGTAATGCTCTATACCACCTTGTTTCGGTGGTAAACCTTTTGCACCAATTACAGCTATTTTCATATTCATCAGTTATTTCCTGCAAAGTAGTGTACAACCTGATACACAGACGCTATTTAGTATTAGAGACTGCAACAGGAACGCGCGATTAGCGCTATTTTTGGTATTCTCCAATGTTTGCATCGCTGCCTCAAGGAGTTGCTAAAACGAATTGTTGTACTTGTGCTTCTATTTCAGTTAACCGCATTTTTGCTGTTTAGGCTCTAGCAGCATTCATTTATTCGCTGTTCCCAGCGATTTAACATTTCGGCGTAGATATCTCGAACAACCGTTTGGGCTGCATAGGGTTGTGCAGTCCGGATACAGGATTCAATCGGATAATCTTCTGGATGCTGTAACACCTTGCGTAAGCCATCGGCAATGCACTCGCTTGTGCGTTGCTTACAAACAACTCCACTATTAGAAGTTAGCAATTTTGGGGTTTCGCCACATTCTGTTGTGACTACTGGGGTTCCGCTAGCCAGCGCTTCTAGGACAACCAAAGGTAGACCTTCATAAGCGCTACTCAGCACAAAAGCATTGCAGATACGATGCAACTGTGCCAGTTCTGCAATTGGAACAGCCCCAAGCATTGTTACTCTACCTGTCAAACCCAATGTATCAATTTCTGCGCGAACTTGACGGGCTAACTCTCCGTCACCCGCTATAAGTAGATGAACGCAAGGATCGTTTAAAGCCGCAATTGCACGTACTAACAGAGTTGGATCTTTCTGCGGATGCAGGCGACCAGCAAACAAGACAAAACGTGTATCATCTGATAAACCTAGCTTTTGGGCTAGTTCACGTTTTTTTACTTTTTTCTCTGGCAGGCTCAGAGGATAAAAAAGCTCATTATCAAACGAGTTCTTAATGTATGCGACGCGATCGCTAACACTCTTGTAACGCTCTTTATAATGTTTGACCGCATCGGTATTGCATGAAAGTATTTGGCTAAACTGAGGCACTAATAAACTTTCCACAGCGAAATATGCTGCGGGAAATCTTCGCCAAAGAATCGCCTTCTTATCACGCACAGTTTGCATTTGCGCGTGAATATCATTATGTATGAATAATGTTTTTTCTCCTTGCCAATTAAGGGCTGCTAAGGTTGGCTCTAACCGATGAAAATGCATGAAATCTGACTCAAAGCAACGCCCTACAAGCGCTGCTGTATACTTTACCGTCGTCGGAATCAACTTTCTAAAATTATCGTTTTCCAGAGAAAATAAAGGTAGAAAACTAATTTCTCTGCCTGCTAATTCCCCTTCTTGCCATTTCCTTACAGGTTGGCTTTTCTCGTTTCCTGTTCCTACAAGCCGCACCACAAATTCTTGAGGTGCGTACTTGATAAATATGTTTATTAGGGTCTGAATCCCCCCGATAGTAGTGTTCCAAGGATTGAACTGGTAAAAAATTGTGAGAACTGGTTTACGCATTACTACAATCCCGGACAACTTGTGTAAACACTAATATAAGTTTTAACACAAAACATTAAAGTAAGTGTAATTTTTACTATATCCATAGAACTATTTCGTTTCATCTTCACTTCGTAGTATCTCTTAGGTAATATTTTTTCACTTATGTGAATAAATTACCAGCAGAGTATTTTTGGGATCTAGTTGTCTAATTTATTGGACTTGCGAAAATGGTATGCAAGAGCACAAAGTTTTGCAGAATTTTATACATTAATAGCAAAAAAATTGACATGAACATACTCATGAGTTAATCAACTCTAAAGCCTAGAAAAATGAGCTTTATAAAGTTGCAATTAATTCCTGTCTGCATCAGTCAATTCTTTAACTGACACTTCAACATAGTGCTTACTGTTTTGTGGTCAAAAGATGCTTACTCAGAATGTATCAACAAGCCGCAAGGCTTTTAATTTAACCGATTGAGCAAAGGTGTGAATGTAAATCTGATATCCAAAATTTGCAACATTCTCATCCATACTAGGTGATAATTTGGCGCTGATAGAAGTAACTGGCAACTAACAGTCTTTTAGCCGAAACCAGAATTCAAGATATTAAAACACAGCCAAACACTATCAAAGGACAGTTCTCATATTTGAAGGATATTGTACTTTCCAAATATGCACACTCATTTTATGTCTGTATAAATCTTGTGTGCGTGTGTAAATTAATTAACACAAGCTTAATTTTGGCAAAAGGTGTAATTAACTCAAATCGCTTTTATTCATTCGTTTATATGACACAAATGCCTATATTAACGAATGAATAAGCAATAATTTTTGAATTTCGATGCCGTCACATCGAAACAGAATGATAGATGTTCTCATGAGAATAGATATTGCTAAATCACATATTACATTAAAGCACTTACCCTTCTTCATTTGGTATCGCGCAAAACTCCATCTGATGGTGAATCAGTCGGCTCTTTATAAAAGCTTCATCTATTCGTACTGATTCTCCGGTTGAATTGAGATTTATTTTTATGGTTCCCCCTAACTTATATCTTGCACGCCCGCGCGAACGATTAAAATCGCACGCCAGATGCGTGACTGCCGGGAAACCCGTCCAACGCACTGGCTTGGCTAAACAAACGCTCGTCCCAACGGGAGAGCCAGTCGCCTGGGTCGGGAAACCCGGACGCAGCGCTGGACTCACCGCCTACGCGGACTAATGTAAAATTAGGGGTTTTGTAGCCTGCGTCGGCAGGCTTTGTTCGGGTAGCCGCGATTTTAATCGTTAGGTGCAACATATGAGCTAAGAGTGCAAACGGCTATAAGTCAAAAATTGTCCGCGTGTTGGGTTTCACTGGACTTTAGACACTCGTTGACAGTGCTTGTATAGTGAACTCGTTCCTCAACACCCCACAACAATCAGCCTCAGTTCGCGGAGCGGAGCGTGCCTCAAAGAACGCTCCTTGGGTCCCAGACAAAAGAACAGAAGCGTCTCCACGATTCAGAAGGCTGTGAATGAGTGTCCGGGTGAGCGCGATAAGGGTGAATGTGTTGGTGCATTAGGTAATAACACCTTCTTCACCACAAATTACAGTAGATTCAGCATCTATTACAGCTTGGATTTGGCTTCTAAATTTTCCAAGCGGCTTTTGAGTTCCTGATTTTGTTGTTTTACTTGGTCGAGTTCTTCGCGTAGTTGACGCAGAGTTCCTTCTGTACCGACATGAAGACGCACTTTGGTAATTTCTTCCTCAGCATAACGACGCACGCGTCCATCAGCTGTTTGATCGGCAAGCGATCGCAAAATCGAGATTGCTTTGGGAGTTTCCATTTGTCCGAGTGCGACAACTACTGCAACTTGCGTTAAAAAGAAGCGATCGCTAGCAAGTGTTGCCAATCTGTTTAAAATCGCTTCTAAGTTGACGGGAGTTTGACCAATAGAAATTTTTCCCAATGCACGAATTGCCGATAACCGCAAGGGTTGCGGTATACCGATTTTGGTATATTCCACAATTAAATTTAAAGCGGCTTCAGAAGTTTTGAGTTCTGCTAAACCAGCGATCGCACCACTGCGAACAACTTCATTCCAACCTGCTTTTTCTGACAATATTGATTTTAGCAGCTTTAGTACCTTTTCTTCCTTTGGTTTGTCATCTAAGGAAGCAGAAGCGATCGCTCCAATTGCCCTAGCTGCCATTGCCTCTACATAATAACTAGGATCGCCATCTTGCAAAAGCGGTTTTAAAGCCTTATAGCTTTCAGTCGTCTTGATTGTACCAAGTGCTTCCGCCACAGATCGCCGCACAAAAGAACTTGTATCTTTTAATCCCACAACTAACTTATCAAAAGCTTGATCTAATTTAACATTTGCTAGTTGCTTTGCTACTTCCACACGTACACCCCAGAAGGCGTCATTTTGTAACGCAGCAGACAACGCATTCACCGCTTCTAAACCTCCTTTTTTCGCCAAAGCCTCGGCTGCATATATACGGGAGATAGGATTTGGGTCAAATTCCATCTGTGCTTTTAACTCCGCTACCGGATACTCTAGAGACACAGTTTTCAGATAATTGTTCCCGACATCGAAGCTAATAAAGTTCGGTTTCTCTGTAAGTGGAAAGAAAAAGCTTTGTTCGCGTTCATTCACACGTACTGTAAAAATTTTCAAGTTAGCCGTAGAGACACAGGTTATCGCGTCTGTTGTATTTTCTTTATTCCCGTAGAGACGTTCCGGCGGAACGTCTCTACCTAACTCCTCGCTCCTAACTTCCTGTGAGGTATAACCAAAACCGATGGGAATTTTCAGATCAAATAAATTATTCCCATTACTTTCTGTGGTAAATTCACTTTGGGTAACTGTGACTTTTGCCAGCTTTGCATCTTGATCCCAAGAGTAAGCGACCTTAAAATCAGGATGACCCCCGCGATAAACATACTGATCGAACAAAAACGTCAGATTACGCCCAGTAGCTTTTTCGATCGCCCGTAATAAATCGATTGTTTCAACAGTTTTGTGGGCATTATCCCGGACAAATGTCCCAATTGCCTGCCAAAATAATTCTTCTCCCAATTCTGCGCGAATCATGTGATAAACACAAGAACCTTTTTCATAAATGTGGCGATCGTAAAGTTCGATCGCTTCTCGGTAAACGTGTGTCACCATCGGACGCCGGTAACGGGATGCATCTTCAGCGAAATAACTACGCGCTTCCAGTAACCGATAATATGCAGCTTCTTGGTCCCCATATTCATGTTCTGTCCACATCACCTCGGAGTAAGAAGCCATTCCTTCCTTCACCCAAGCGTGAGACCAATGTTTAATTACCACCAAATCGCCAAACCATTGATGTGCGAGTTCGTGGACAACTAAACTTTCGGTGTTACGGTTATCTAATGCAGCGCGTTCATCCAGCAAACATCTGTCAGTTAACAGCGTGGTGGATGTGTTTTCCATCCCACCAAAGATAAAGTCATCAACGCATACTTGATCGTAGTTGGGGAAAGCATAGGTATAACCATATTTTTCGCTTAAAAATTCCATCATGCGCGGAGTTTTGCCCATACTCCGTTTAGCATCTTCCTCCCGTCCCTTTTCTACATAGTAGGTAACGGGTTTGCCTTGCCACTCATCACGAATAGCAACAAAGTTGCCTACAGCCAAAGTCATCAAATAGGTAGGATGAACTTGTTGCTGTAACCAGTGATATATTTTATCATCGCCGTCTTCTGTGGTGTCAATCAGTTCGCCATTGGAAATGGCTACAAACGGTTTGGGTACTCGGACTTTGATTTCACTCGAAGATAGTTGTCCCGGATAGTCGAAGCAGGGAAACCAGAAGCGTGAGTCTTCGTCTTCTCCTTGAGTCCAGACTTGGGTAGGTTTGTCGGGATAATGCTTGTCAGGTTGAATAAAATAAATACCGCGTTGGGGTTTTTCCACAGAGTAGGCGATCGCAATCAACAATCTTACCCCAATAACCGTTGGTTGGGAAAGCTGAATGAAAAGTTGTTCTCCATCGCAGTCAAACTGGGATGACACCTCGTTGACTTCGACAGATTTAATGTTCAAATTGACTGCATCCAAAGTCAAGCGATCGACACCATTGCAGATCGGTAATAGATGAATGGTACAACTACCCTCATAACTTTGGTTGGGAATATCCAAGCTGAGAAAGAGAGAAATATGCTCTACCTGTCCTGGACGATCGGGGTTATAGTGTGGTTTTGCCCCTGGTAACTCAAAGGATCTGTGGTGACTATTCTCGGCGTCAAAATAAAACTGTGACATTGATACTTACTAACCTTTTAATCCTGAAAACTCTTACTAGATCTAGATAAGACAAATAGCGATATGAGTGTTTTTTGCCCAAGTCAACACAGCAGTCTGGGTTCTTAGTTAAGGAGGACAGTTCCGTAGACACCTTTTGGGTGGCTGGTTTCCCTCTCTAATCTGTTTTCAATGAATGCACCTTGACCCGATCGCACTCGTTTGACATCGGATCAACAGCGCTTACCCCTGAGTGTGAATACAATACAAGCATTTTTATAGCTTAAAATGGCGAACTTCTAGCGATCGGTTTAATTTATTGGGAATTAACAACATAACATTTACGGATTCATTTCTCACCCCATTCAAGTAATTTTGGGAGCAATCTACAAGCCCGAATTTTTTGTATTACTTAAATTATTGGTAAATATTGCTACATTTTTGCCAAAAACCAATAGATCCGCAAACTCCACCATGACGCTTATACAAGCCTCGGTAACAATTTGAGGAAAATAGGATAACATCAATGCCCGAAAGTAAATCAAAATTTTTAATTCCTGCGATTGGCGCTGCTGTAATTGTGACAGGAAGTATAGCGGCTTATATGTATCTAAAAGGACCGTTTGGCGATAGTTCAGGCGCTTTGGCAAGTGCTAAAATAATCCCTTCGGGAGCATTTCTCGCAACTTATATATCTACCGATCCTCAAGCTTGGGCGAAATTACAGCAATTTGGTACACCAGAAGCACAGAAAATAGTCGCAAAAGGTCTGGATAGCTTAAATAAAAATTTGCTGACAGAAAGTAATATTTCTTATGAAAAAGATTTAAAGCCTTGGGTCGGCGGTGTGATGATTGCTGTGCTACCATCAACTCCAGCTAACCCAGATGCAAATAGGGGAACAGCGACACGAGAACCGAAT
>CASBQC010000075.1 GCA_949127805.1 Nostocales cyanobacterium PMM_0081 | reverse complement strand
ATGCGATCGCCATAATTAAACTCGGTGACAAAACCATAATTAATATGTTGGTTGTCGTCCCCCCAATCCCCAAACCAGGACCCATATATCTAATCAGCAACGACAGCAAAGCCGAGAATACAAACACTTTCACCACAAATCCAATCTGATTTTCCATAATCTTGTACGGCTATACGCATTTTTGAGTGGGGTTGACACTAAATAAGACTGCATGTCCCAGTCTCTACAATAAATCTATAGTTACAAAGCTTTACATTTAAAAAGAAGGGGGATAAGGGAGACAAGGAGGACAAGGGAGACAAGGGGGAGTATTGACTCCTGACTTTTGACTTTTGACTTTTGACTCCCATTCCCCATTCCCCAATTCAGAGGGTACATCAAAAAATGCCTGTAGAAAAAAAGAACAAAAGCCCCATCAAATCGCCGAGAGTTAGGCAGTTTGGCGGCAGTTTCGTGATTCTGCTGACTATTCTCTTATTGCTTAACTTTATTGTTCCTAGCTTATTCGGTGCGCGATCGCCACAAGTTGCTTATAGTGATTTTATTACGGCTGTGGAAGCTGGTAAAGTAGATAAGGCAATTATTGGAAGCGATCGCATTGAATATTCAAGTCCGACGCAAACCCCAGATGGTAAGCCAGCAGAACAAATATTCCAAACTACACCAGTAGCTTACGATCTGGATTTACCGAAGATTCTCCGCCAGCATAATGTACAATTTGCTGCACCACTACCAGATCAAAATGGCTGGATTGCCACTTTAATTAGTTGGGTGTTTCCACCGTTAATTTTTATTGCGATTTGGGGCTTTTTCCTCAATCGTCAGGGAGGTGGTGCGGCTGCACTGACGGTAGGTAAAAGCAAAGCTCGGATTTCTTCTGATGGCAGCACTGGTGTCAAATTTACAGATGTGGCTGGTGTGGATGAAGCCAAAGTTGAGCTAGAAGAGATTGTTGATTTTCTGAAAAATGCTGACAAATATACCCGCTTAGGTGCGAAAATACCTAAAGGTGCGTTGCTGGTGGGACCTCCAGGAACGGGTAAGACAATGTTAGCGAAGGCGATCGCTGGGGAAGCGGGAGTTCCTTTCTTCAGTATCTCCGGTTCCGAGTTTATCGAATTATTCGTTGGTGTCGGTGCTGCACGGGTGCGCGATTTATTTGAACAAGCGAAAAAACAAGCTCCCTGTATCGTCTTTATCGACGAGTTAGACGCACTCGGTAAATCTCGCGGTGGTGCTGGTGGGTTCGTCGGTGGAAATGATGAACGCGAACAAACCCTCAACCAGTTACTTACCGAAATGGACGGCTTTGATGCCAACACAGGTGTAATTATCATCGCTGCTACTAACCGTCCGGAAGTGTTAGATCCAGCTTTACGTCGTCCGGGACGCTTTGACCGCCTAGTTGTGGTAGACCGTCCTGATAAAATTGGTCGGGAAGCTATTCTCAATGTTCATGCGAGAAACGTCAAATTAGCTGAGGATGTCAATTTAGCTACGATCGCTATCCGCACACCTGGCTTTGCTGGTGCAGATTTAGCCAACTTGGTGAATGAAGCCGCATTATTAGCAGCGCGTCAAAATCGGGAAGCTGTAGTTATGGCAGATTTCAACGAAGCGATCGAGCGGTTGATTGCCGGTTTAGAAAGGCGATCGCGCGTCCTCAATGAAACTGAGAAGAAGACTGTAGCTTATCACGAAGTTGGTCACGCCATCATCGGTGCATTGATGCCTGGGGCTGGTAAAGTTGAGAAAATCTCGATTGTGCCGCGTGGTGTGGGTGCTTTGGGTTATACAATTCAAATGCCGGAAGAAGACCGCTTCTTGATGGTTGAAGACGAAATTCGCGGACGCATTGCCACTTTGTTGGGTGGACGTTCGGCTGAAGAAGTCGTTTTTGGCAAAGTCTCCACAGGTGCGGGTGATGACATCCAAAAAGCGACAGATATCGCAGAACGTTACATTACTGTCTACGGCATGAGTGATAAACTTGGTCCGTTGGCTTTTGAGAGAACGCAACAGCAGTTTATTGAAGGTTACAGCAATCCGCGTCGCTCAATTAGTCCGAAACTCGCTGAGGAAATTGACCGCGAGATGAAGGAGATTGTGGATAATGCCCACCACATTGCTTTAACCATTTTACAAGAGAACCGCGACTTGTTAGAAGAAACCGCAGAGGAACTTCTGAACCGCGAAGTTCTCGAAGGTGTGGAATTGCGGGAACGTCTGGCAAGAGCGATCGCACCGAGCGAACTTAATGAATGGTTGCGATCGGGCAAAGTCTCGGAAGATAAACCCTTGATGCAATCTGTGTTGAATTAAAATTCGTAGTCAGCACTGAAGTGCTGTCATAAGTTGAGCGATCGCTTGTTTGTTGAGCGATCGCTTTTTTCATTCTCAATCGAAAAGACGTAAAGACGCGATAAATCGCCGTCTCTACAAGGGTTTCGGACAACGCATATTTCATTTCCACGACGTTTGTCTAATTTTGAAGCTGCGAAGCAAGTAATTCCTCAACCTTGTGATAGTGTTGGGGGAGGAACTGGTTGTTGGTAGTCAATGCGGATAATGTAGTATTTGGGTAGCAAGCTTGGGGCAAGAGCATCAGCGATCGCTACAATTAAACGGCTGTGAAACTCTGACCAGAAAATAGGCTGCTCCAGGTAGGGGTTCATTCCTGGAAATGGCGATCGCATAATCGACCTCACGCATGGAAGCTATCTTGATTTTAACTGCCGGATTGCGTTTCCCTGTGGATGGAAAATCACAAATCCTTTTTAAACGCAGAGGGACGCAAAGGTAAACGCGGAGGATCGCAGAGTCTTCGTTAACTCAGAGTCAACCAGCTAAAAACTTCTTCAACTGTCAGTTTCAACTCGATACCATTAAGTATAGGCAGCTGAGAAGCACCTGTATACATTTCTACTTTTTGTTCGGGAAACACAGCTAGGACACTTTCATCTTCTGGATATATTAACCAGCCTAGCTCAGTACCGTTGCGGGAACAATGCAACAAGTTACTCAACACTTTTGTTTGTCTTTGGTCTGGAGAAAGAATCTCAATTGCCCAATCGGGGTGAATTTCAAAGCGGTTTGCAATTCTCCCTGATGAAGTTAAGGGAATTCTCTCCCAGCGAAACACAGATACGTCAGGGACGATGGAATTACCACCAAATGTGCAGCGTAATTCTGGGAATGCGTGAGCAATTTTTTTGCTTTTGGCTATTTTATTAATTACTTCGCAAAAAGTAATCTGAATTAAGCTATGTTCACCTTGAGGCATTGGCTTTTGAATAATTTCTCCATTGATAAATTCTGATGCTGGTTTTGTCTCTGGCAGTTGTAGGAACTCGTTTAATCTAAGTTTAGGTTTAGCAGCTATAGCCATAAATTTATCCTGCTTTAAATATCATCACAGAGGTTGCGCTCTTGGTTACTAAGCTTGGGGTTATTATCTAAATAATCGTGCAACCATCGACAACTGCGAATCAACAGATGATCTAAATCTGTAGTTTGCAGTTCTTTGTTATCAACACGCCAAAGTTTAACCGTACCATCTTTACTGGCAGAGGCAATCATCTTACCGTCAGGGCTGAAACTGACATCGCTGACAGCTTGGCTATGTCCCGAAAACGTCTTCATTTCTATACCATCAAGACTCCATAATTTCACCGTTTTGTCGTCACTACCTGAAGCAATCATGTTACCTTGTGGACTAAAAGTTACAGCCCAAACTGCCTCAGTGTGTCCGATGAGAGTTTGCAGTAACTTACCATCCTTCACCCGCCAAAGTTTAATAGTTTTATCTAAACTTGCAGAAGCGAGAATATCACCTTGAGGGTTAAAACTTATACCACCAACACCGTTGGTATGTCCGGTGAGGGTTCGCAGTAATTTTCCATCGCTGACTCGCCAAATTTTCACTGTGTTATCTCTGCCAGCGGAAGCGATAATATCACCTTTGGGGCTAAATCTGAGGCAAAAAACTTCACCGTTATGTCCAGTTAAGGTTTTAATGAGTTTGCCATCTTTTACTCGCCATAATTTAATAGTTGCATCTGCACTCGCAGAAGCGAGAATATCTCCTTTCGGACTGAAACTGACATTATTAACTTCATAGTCATGTCCTCGCAGCGTTTTAATCATATAGCCGTCACGAGTTTGCCACAGTTTCACCCAGCCTTCACCACCAGCAGAAGCCAGAGTTTGTCCATCAGGACTGAAGCTAACACCAATAACAGCATCTCTATGTCCTAGTCCATTAGGCAATTTGTCTAACCCTTCTAGAGAGGAGCGCAATGTCATATTCGGTATTTGCCAAAGTTTGATTGATTTGTCATCACTAGCTGTTGCCAGGAGATTACCTTGGGGGCTGAAACT
>CASBQC010000074.1 GCA_949127805.1 Nostocales cyanobacterium PMM_0081 | reverse complement strand
GTAGAAAAGACGTAGAGACGTTCCTTTCGTAACGTCTCTACAAAAGTTTCGGGTAACACATAATTAAATTAGGTCGATGTCTAATTTTAATTAAAGACGTAGAGACGTAGCAATGCTACGTCTCTACAAAGGTTTCGGGTAACACATAATTAAATTAGGTCGATGTCTAATTTTAATTATCGTTTGTTGACAAATATATTGAGCTTTTCTATTAAAATGAATTATTAACTACAGAATTTAAACATCAAGTTAGTTATAGTCTGAGGTTCAAGAGTGCGATCGCCTTCCCCAATCAGTCCCCTAAAAACCGAGAATCAGGTTCAGCCTAATCTCTCCTCACCAATAGTCACCCCCAAGCGTGCCAGTGGTGGTTTCGCCTTGCTGGACAGTTTATGTCGTCACGGCGTTGAGTATATTTTTGGCTATCCTGGTGGTGCAATTCTGCCAATTTACGATGACTTATATAAAGTAGAAGCCACTGGTGCAATAAAGCACATTTTGGTGAGACACGAACAAGGTGCATCCCACGCCGCCGACGGTTACGCCCGCGCTACTGGAAAGGTAGGGGTGTGCTTTGGTACATCGGGACCAGGAGCAACTAATTTGGTGACGGGCATCGCCAACGCCTACATGGACTCGATACCGATGATTATTGTCACCGGGCAAGTATCACGGGCATCAATTGGTACAGATGCGTTCCAGGAAACGGATATCTACGGAATTACGCTCCCAATCGTCAAGCATTCCTATGTAGTGCGTGACACTAAAGATATGGCGCGAATCGTTGCTGAAGCGTTCCACATCGCCAGTACTGGGCGTCCAGGACCAGTTTTGATTGATGTGCCCAAAGATGTGGCGTTAGAAGAATTTGATTATCTGCCTGTGGAACCGGGTTCAGTGAAGTTACCCGGATATCGTCCCACGGTGAAGGGAAATCCCCGCCAGATAAATGCAGCAATTAACTTGATTCGTGAAAGTCGCCGTCCGCTATTGTATGTGGGTGGTGGTGCGATCGCTTCAAGTGCCCATGAAGAAATTAAGCAACTCGCCGAATTATTTAACATCCCCGTCACTACCACGTTGATGGGTATCGGTGCTTTTGACGAACATCATCCCCTAGCTTTGGGAATGTTAGGGATGCATGGCACGGCTTATGCTAACTTCGCGGTGACTGATTGCGATTTACTAATTTGCGTTGGTGCGAGATTTGACGATCGCGTGACCGGCAAATTAGACGAATTTGCCTCCCGTGCGAAAGTGATTCACATCGACATCGATCCAGCGGAAGTCGGTAAAAACCGCATTCCCGAAGTGCCAATTGTTGGCGATGTCCGGAATGTGTTAATTGACTTGTTGCGTCGCTGCAAGCAAACAGGTGTCACAGGTACACCCAACCAAACCCAAGAATGGCTGAATTTAGTTAACCGCTGGCGGGAAGAATATCCTTTAGTAGTGCCGCATTATACCGATAGCATGTCACCCCAAGAAGTGATTGTGGAAATAGCCACCCAAGCACCCCACGCCTACTACACCACAGATGTGGGTCAACATCAAATGTGGGCAGCACAATTCTTAAAAAATGGTCCGCGTCGCTGGATTTCTAGCGCTGGCTTGGGAACGATGGGTTTTGGCTTACCTGCGGCAATGGGTGTTAAAGTGGCATTCCCCGATGAAGAAGTTATTTGTATCAGCGGTGATGCCAGTTTCCAAATGTGCTTGCAAGAATTGGGCACGCTTGCACAGTATGGCATAAATGTCAAGACTGTGATTATGAATAATGGCTGGCAGGGAATGGTGCGTCAATGGCAGCAAGCCTTTTACGGCGAGCGTTATTCATGCTCAAATATGGAAGTAGGAATGCCAGACATTGAGTTGTTGGCAAAAGCTTACGGCATAAAGGGGATGGTGATTCGCAACGGTGAAGAGTTGAAAGAAGCGATCGCCGAAATGCTAGCACACAAAGGACCTGTAATCGTCGATGCCCGTGTCACCAAAGACGAAAACTGTTACCCAATGGTAGCCCCAGGCAAAAACAACTCGCAAATGATTGGTTTGCCAAAACAAGCCCCGAAAGCCGCAATAGAACCGATTTATTGCAGCCATTGCGGTGCGAAAAACGCTCCCAATCACAACTTCTGCGCTGAGTGCGGCACGAAATTGTAGAGTTGCAATAAATCAATAATTAATTTGTCGGGTGGGCATTGCTCACCCTACTTTGTAGTAAGGGTTTTAACGCTGAAATCCAAGCTAAAGTCCTGACTGGGAAATTGCAGAATTAGGAAAACTTGTTTAACGGATTTTATCAAAGTTTGGAAAAAGAACAATCCCATTTAAGTAACATTTTTCTACCCAAATAAGAATTTAATTTCAAATCTTCATATATCTTAAGAATGATGTGATTTGAAAGAATCTATTGTACTGTAAGCATATCGCTGTTTGGCAAGCGATCGCGGCAGTGGCTCTTGCCCTACGCATCTGTTTACAGTAATTATTTAAAAAACTTGCAGACTAATCCGTGTAGATTAAATCATAAGGCATTAGATGAGTAAAAAATCAAGTAAATTTTTGACTACACAGCCTTATCTACTAAGTTAGTTATGCCTGTAAACAGAAAATTATTCAACAACATAGTTTATTGTTGTGGTATTAAATGGCTCAAATTAAAGGTGCTTTTGGGCTGTATTCCTCGTGTTCAGTTGGAAAAGCCAGACGATTTCAAGTGTTTATCAGTTTTAGGTTTCAAGCAACGCGCTGAGTCAGGTTTAGGCAAAACCTAACTAAGTATCAGATTTGCTTAATTACTGAAAATTGTTGATTAAAGGCACAAAAAATGAGTATCGTTGAAGCAAAGTTAACGACAACTGAAACGGAATTTCATGTGGAAGGCTACGAGAAAATCGAGTTTAGTCTTGCCTTGGTAAATGGACTATTTGAGATAAAAAACAAAGACCTTGCAGATAGTTATCAAGGTTTTAAGCGTTGTCTTGCAGTAGTTGACCATAATGTGAATCGGCTTTACGGTTCGCAAATGTCAGAATACTTCAAGCATTACAACATCGATCTGACTATTTTTCCCGTAAAAATAGAGGAAAACGACAAAACTCTGACCACATTTTCGTCGATAGTTGATGCTTTCTCGGCATATAATTTGCTGCGGAAAGAGCCAGTTTTGGTTGTAGGTGGTGGATTAGTTTTAGATGTCGTTGGTTTCGCTTGTTCGGCTTATCGACGCAGCACCAATTACATCCGCGTTCCGACAACATTGATTGCTTTGGTTGATGCGGGTGTAGCCATCAAAGTAGCCGTAAACCACGGTAAACTGAAAAATCGTTTAGGTGCTTACCATCCACCAAAAAAAGTTTTTCTCGACTTTTCCTTTTTGCGGACACTTCCTATAGATCAAGTCCGTAACGGAATGGCAGAATTGGTGAAGATAGCGGTAGTTTCCAACGCGGAAGTATTCGAGTTGTTGTATCAGTATGGCGAAGATTTACTGAATACACGCTTTGGTTATGTTGATGCTACTCCAGAACTGCAAGAAGTAGCGCAGCGCGTGAATTACGAGTCAATTAAGACAATGTTGGAGTTGGAAACACCAAACCTCCACGAATTAATGCTCGATCGCGTCATCGCCTACGGACACACTTGGAGTCCTACACTGGAATTAACTCCGAAAGTGCCACTGTTACACGGTCATGCTGTGAATATTGACATGGCATTGAGTGCAACAATAGCCGAAAAACGAGGTTATATCAGCAGCACGGATCGCGATCGCATCCTCGGATTGATGAGTCGTGTAGGTCTTGCTCTCGACGACGATTTGCTCGATGGCGATTTATTGTGGTATGCTACAAAATCCATAACCCTAACACGGGATGGTTTACAGCGTGCAGCGATGCCAAAACCAATTGGTGAATGCTTCTTTGTCAACGATTTGACTCGTGAAGAATTAGACGCCGCATTGAACGACCACAAGCAAATTTGTGCCACATATCCCCGTGCAGGTGCTGGTATAGATGCTTACGTCAACAGCGTAGAGCAAGAAATCAACAGCTACGTAATGAGTGAGCAGACATTGGTAGGGAGTGGTAATTAATGCCTAATGTTGTCAACGTCGAAAAAGCCCGTCCCGTCACACCGCTGGGTATCTTGGTAGAACATCTAGAAACTGCCGTAACCCAAGCGCAAGACAATCCAAGTTTAAAAGAGCATTTACAGCAATGCTTGGGTCTAGCCGCTCTATTAGATCCTTATCTAGATGAGTGTACCACCACGGAATCGCCCGCACTTAAGGCGATCGCCTTATCGACCCAGCAAGAAGCTTGGAAACAGCGATTTAGCGATGGCTCTACAGTGCGAGAATTAGAGCAGGAAATGCTTTCCGGACACGTCGAAGGACAAACGTTAAAAATGTTTGTCCACATGACACAAGCAAAAACTGTGTTAGATATCGGCATGTTCACCGGCTATTCAGCCCTAGCGATGGCAGAAGCAATGCCAAATGATGGACGTTTGGTGGCTTGCGAGGTAGATGCATATGTAGCGGATTTTGCCAAGTCCTTATTTGAGCAATCTCCCCACGGAGAGAAAATAGAAGTGAAAGTGGGTGGAGCGCTGGAAACTCTTGGTAAACTGGCAGAGATGAAAGAGTCATTTGACTTAGTATTCATTGATGCCGATAAAAAAGAGTACGTCCAGTACTTTCAAATGCTGCTAGATTTCAACTTGCTTTCTCCCCACGGTTTCATCTGCGTAGACAACACATTGTTACAAGGACAGCCTTATCTTCCACCTCAACAACGTACAGCAAATGGAGAAGCGATCGCCAACTTCAACTTAGTTGTCAAAAACGACAACCGCGTTGAACAGGTAATGCTACCCTTGAGAGACGGTTTAACCATCATCAGACGATTGTAGGGACTGGTTGTACTGGGGAATGGGGACTAGAGACTAGAAAATGGGGAACGCGGTAACTCATATCTTGCACCTGACGATTAAAATCGCGGCTACTCGAACAAAGCCTGCCGACGCAGGCTACAAAACCCGTGATTTTACATTAGTCCGCGCAGGCGGTGAGTCCAGCGCTGCGTCCGGGTTTCCCGACCCAGGCGACTGGCTCTCCCGTTGGGACTTGGTTTGTTTAGCCGCGATTTTAATCGTTCGGGCGGGCGTGCAAGATATAAGGTAATTGG
>CASBQC010000073.1 GCA_949127805.1 Nostocales cyanobacterium PMM_0081 | reverse complement strand
CCAGTAAAGAGTCCCCAAAAATGGCAAAAGTCCTGAGCAACTGAGTATTATCTTTCCCACTCAGCGCTCAAGACTATCGTTTGTTAATTTATTTCAATGACCTACGGGTCGATTTTATTTATGTTTTAGAGAAAAATTCTTCTCTAAAACAATCGGATCGTTATTTCTTAGGCGATATGAGCATCATCATATTTCGCCCTTCTTTTTTGGGCATTTGCTGTACCTCACCAAATGGCTCTAAGTCGGTTGCCATTCGTTTGAGCAAAGTTTCTGCTAGGTCGCTGTGTTGAATTTCCCGACCTCGGAACATCACAGTAGCTTTGACTTTATCACCATCTTTCAAAAACCGCTCTGCTTGCTTGACACGCACATTGTAGTCATGTTCTTCTATTTTATAGCGCATCTTCACTTCTTTAACGTCAGCGGTGTGCTGCTTTTTCCGGGCTTCCCGCGCCTTTTTCTCCTGCTCAAATTTGTATTTCCCATAGTCCATAATCCGACAAACCGGCGGGTCAGCCTTGTCACTGAGTAGCACCAGATCAAGTTCTTTTTCTTCTGCTAGTTGCAGTGCTTCCTGAGGAGTGATAATTCCTAGTTGGGCGCCATCAGTATCAATGACCCGAATTTTCGGGAAGCGAATTCTTTCATTAATTTGGGGCAGATCGCGAGTTCTTTTTTTCTCAATCACAGGCGTCATGTATGATTTTTGGGGGCTGTTTGGTTGTAAAGAATTGGACTTGGTGTTGATTTGTACGCCTTAACAAGCGATCGCGCTTGTTGAGGACTGAAGCTGAAAAAATAAGCTATAGTTCTATGGTAGCTAATCCATAAAGTAGTTTATTGGTTGTGGTATATGTCATTCTACTCACTGTGAGAGAATTTATGCCCAATAGTTAATCTAAATTACACAACAGTTATAAACTTTAATTATTGTAACATTTAAAACATCTTTCTTAGATGAAGTATAGTTGAATACTGAAACATATTAAATAGTACTTATCATCGAAAGAGACTAATTTAGATATATTGGCTTTTGTAGATAGATAAAACTAACAAGTGGCGATCGCCTTACAATAGAAATAAGCTGATAAATTGGAGGTAAGTGTGACCACTCAGGTACACTGGCAGCAAAGAGTTGGTAATCAAAGAGATTGGATTTGGCGGGGTAGGCAAATTCGCTACACGTATGTTCGCCCTACCGAAAAGAACGATTCACGCACACCTTTAATTTTGCTGCATGGATTTGGCGCTTCAATTGGTCATTGGCGACACAATTTGCAGGTATTAGGCGATCGCCATACAGTATATGCTTTAGATATGCTTGGTTTTGGTGCTTCGGAAAAAGCACCTGCAAATTATAGCGTGGAACTTTGGGCAGAGCAAGTATACGACTTTTGGAAAGCATTTATCCGTCAACCAGTGGTATTAATCGGTAATTCCAATGGTTCGCTGATTTCCTTAGCGATCGCTGCCGCTCATCCAGAAATGGTGCAAGGAATCGTCATGATGAGTCTACCCGATCCATCATTAGAGCAAGAAGCTATCCCGGCTTTTCTCAGACCGGTAGTCATGACAATCAAAAACCTTGTGGCTTCCCCCTTAATCCTCAAACCGATATTTCACTTTGTTCGTCAACCTGGTATTTTGCGTCGTTGGGCAAGCATTGCTTATGCGAACCCAGAAGCGATCACCGATGAACTCATAGAAATTTTAGCAGGTCCGCCGCAAGACCGGGGTTCTGCCCGTGCTTTTAGTGCATTATTTAAAGCAGCGATCGGTGTTAACTTTAGTCCTAATGTCAAGACAGTATTATCAAACTTAACAATTCCCATGCTGTTAATTTGGGGACAAAAAGACCGATTTGTTCCCCCAGTACTTGCCAATCGATTTACTCAGTACAACGATAAATTGCAACTGCTAAAACTAGAAGATGTAGGTCATTGTCCCCATGACGAATGTCCAGAACGAGTCAACCAAGCTATTTTAGATTGGATTGAGACACGTAGTGAGCCAGCGCGGTCTTGGGGGTTTCCCCCATGAGCGACTTCTGAACCCGAAGGGTGAGGACTTCAGTGCTCTCAAAGCAGAGGACTGAAGTCCTCACTACGAGTTCTCAACCAATTGTTACTTGACCAGTATCAACACCAGTAGCACCACTAACCGATCCCGCTACAGAAACCATTTTGTTTAAAATATCTTGGCTGGGAACTTTGCCCTTTAACACTACAGTTCCGCTAGTTTGAGCAACCCAGAGTGTATCAACATCATCAAGTTGGTCATCTTGATCGAAAGCTAAAGCAACCCGCTTTGCCAAACCACTTTGATCGTACTCTCCACTCAACCCGACGCGCTCAGGGGGAATTGATTGAGTAGCAGTAGGAGCAGCAGTAGTAACAGCTTGTGGTACTGGCTGTGCCTCTGGGTTTACTTGTGCATTTTGGGGTTTTTCCATGCCAAAAAGTCTTTTTAACCAACCCATAAACGCTTTTCTCCTATTAAAAATTCATGACAATTTGAGTATAAAAGCTATCATCTCAAATCGACATCTACCTATGAAAATAGAATAATCTAGTTTGAGGTATGATTTCCCTACAACTTCCAAAAAAGAAGTTTAAAAAAAGCATGTACTTAGTTTATAATGAAAGGTT
>CASBQC010000072.1 GCA_949127805.1 Nostocales cyanobacterium PMM_0081 | reverse complement strand
ATATTTTATTCATTATTATTGAGGAAAGTAGCAAAATATAACGTAATTTATTATTTTTGGGATTAATTGTCTTACATAATATCAATTATTATGGACAATAAAAAATACTGATTTTTCCAGTTTTGCGGCTATCAAAACTTAGTGAGAACGAAAATATCAAGAGAAAAACTGCATGTCAGAATATTTACTCAAAGTACATACTTGTGAATGAAAAGCAACTTTATCTAACTTTTATCTTTCCTTCCACAGAATGAACAATTAAGAAGTTTAGGCAGCGAACTTTTCATGGAACAAATATCACAAATTGATGCAAAAATCCAAGACAAAACAGCCTATCCTGATATCCTAGTGATATCGCGCACCTTCTTGCCGATGCAGGGTGGAATTGGAGAATATATCTATAATCGCTGTCTGCAAGACCCAGAAAGGGTAATTGTTTTAGCGGGTAGTTGCTCTGGAGACAAAGCATTTGATCGCGATCAACAGTTTCCCGTGTATCGCTGGTCAAACCCGAAATTTTGGCGTAGTGGTTTTGTGGGGAATACAATCAAGCATATTTTAAATTTAGTCTGGTCATTTGTGCTAGCCATGCAACTTTATTTTCGGTATCGTTATCGCTACATAGAGTGGGGTCACGGCTACAACTTTCCAGCACTTTTATTATTAAGCTATTTATTACCTATTCGTTATTTTATCTACTTACATGGCAATGATGTTGTTCATATTTTAGGCAATCCCTTGTGGCGTATTCTATTCGCATTAACACTGATACGAGCCGAAGGAATTGTTTGTAAAAGTTCGTTTATAAAAGATTACCTGAAAGCTAATTTCCGATTTAATACTCCTACCCACATTATTAATCCTATCCTCAGACCGGAAAAATTTGCCGTCGCAGCCAGTGTTGATAGCATTGATAATTTACGTGTTCGCGTGCGTGAGACGTACAATATTCCCGAAACATCTGTAGTGATTCTTTCAGTAGGACGACTTGAGAAGTGTAAAGGTTTCGACCGAGTGATTGAAAACTTAACATTACTGCTGACTCAGGGGATAGATGTTCACTATATACTTTGTGGGCAAGGTGCTTGTGAATTAGAACTGAAATCTTTAGCACGTCGCTTGCGAGTAGATAAACGGGTACACTTTGCCGGATATGTAAGCGATCGCGAATTAGCTGGCTACTATGCAGCTTGTGATTTATTTGCTATGCTGACCTTGTTTGACACTAAATCAGCTAATATAGAGGGTTTTGATGCAGTTTACTTAGAAGCGGGTTACTTTGGTAAGCCTGTAATTGCTTCTTGTTTAGGGGGTGTCATCGATGCAGTTCGCAATGAAGAAAATGGCATTCTGGTTAATCCGAATTCTGGCTATGAAATTTTTCAAGCTTTCAGTCGCTTGTGTAAAGACCAGCAGCTACGTGAAAAACTAGGTCGCATCGGAAAAGAACTAGCCAAACGCAAAACCCTTCACCGCACGCTTTACGCTTCAGGAGTTAGTCGATAGTCAAAAAGTCCATAGTCCATAGTCAAAAAGTCCATAGTCTATGGTAATAATCATTGACCCTTGACCCTTGACCCTTGACCCTTGACCATTGACCATTGACCATTGACCCTTGACCCTTGACTCTTGACTTTTGACTCATCCCCCCCCCACAATCGTGACTACTTCAAGGCGATCGCCTTGCTGTATTATTGTGTCAGACCAAAACTGACGGTGTAAAATTTCCCCGTTATACTCCACCGCTATTAAACGGGGATTGAAACCTAATTGTTGGAGTATATCGGGTAAAGGTGTAAGGGAAGAACAAGTACGAGTTTCCCCGTTTATAGAAAGTGTAATTTGGTCAGACATAAGCTTGGAATTGTTAGGCATTTGCTTTAACGCGATAAAGTTGGGAGAGGAAATATTGTGTTACTAAAGTAGGTTGTTCGGCTTCCATAAGCGATCGCACTACCGCTACACGTTCGGCACCTGCGTCAATCACGTCATTAATATTATTCGGGTCAATTCCCCCAATCGCAAACCAAGGTATCGGACTATTTTTAGCCGCATAACTGACATATTCTACGCCAACTGCTGCCTTACCGACTTTCGTGGGAGTTTCATAAACTGGTCCAACACCAATATAATCTGCACCATCGGCAATCGCCCCTTGCATTTCTTGTGGATTTGTGGTAGAACGACCTATCAAGCGCTGGGGTCCGAGTAATTGACGGGCAATGGCAATGGGCATATCTTGCTGCCCTAAATGTACCCCATCTGCATCTACTGCCAAAGCCAAATCTACTCGGTCATTCATGATGAAAAGAGCGCTGTAGCGGTGACATAGCTGCCGCAACTTCATAGCTTGTTCTAGACGCACAGTATCATCAGCTGTTTTATCGCGGTACTGTAAAAGCGTTAATCCACCAATAAGTGCAGCTTCAACAGTTGACAATAAATTTTCAGTTTTGGAGGTGACAAGATAAAGACGCGATCGCAACAGCAATTGATGGCGCTGATAACCTAATAAAGTACTTTCCAGGGTATAAACTCGATAGCGCATCTGCTTAAAAGCTTTCCCCATATTCGGATGGGTGAGCTTGCCGTATTCTTCCAGCACCCGCATTGCTTCTTGTACGCGACCGAAGTTAGCTTGCAATAACGATTTGATATTAGCGCGTTGTTCTTCCTGAGGATGACTTAACTCAGTGCCAGCATCGCCTAGTGTATCTCGTGCCGCCCGCATTTGAGCCGTATGCCAACTAGCTATCTCTTGTCGCAAATGCTTGCATTCAAGAGTTAATTGGGCATTATTTAAGCCAAAGCGACACCATTCTTCGATAATTCGCAAGCCTTCACGAGCGCGATCTAAATTTGCGTCTAAAATGCGGTAAATAACATGTTGTATCTGCTCTGTTTGGCTGTATGGCTCGACCATTAGAACAACCCCATTAGTGCTTTCATCGTCACAGCCAGCCTCTTTCATATTTGCAATGTTTTTCGTATCGAAGTTGGTTATTTCTTAGGGATTAGGCATTGGGGACTTGAAGAGGGGAAAAGGGAAAAGGGAAAAGGGAAATGCCCCATGCCCAATGCCCAATGCCCCAATCCCCAGTTCCTTCATTACTTTGTATTAAAAGTAGCCAATAGGTCAATATCTGGGTAATATTCTCGACATATTAGCCGTTGTATGAGTATAAAAAAATATTCAAAGGTTGTAAGGAGTGCTCTAAATTGATTTCCCCCCTAGTGTTTCCTAACTATCGTAAAGCAGATATGCTGTCAGCCAAGGCGATCGCTTTTGACTACAAACCAAATTCTTGCCTGAAATTAGCAATAATGACGCTTGTTCGTTCCTCTATTTTCTGTTTTACCCTTGGCGTAGGCGTAACAACTACAGCATTGTTGGGTATTGCCAACACTGCCATAGCTCAACCATTTGCACCAAATCAGATGCCTATGGGTGAAAAAACAATGTCTCAGGTTAATGTGCTGTTTGTCAACCCAAGTGTCGGAGATGACAAACTAGGTAATGGTGGTGAACGCGCACCCTTAAAAACAATTACCCAAGCGCTGCAACAAGCCAAACCCAATACTGTAATTATCCTCTCTAGAGGCACTTACAGCACGCAAACCGGAGAGGTATTTCCTTTAATCCTTAAAACAGGAGTGTCAATTCAAGGAGATTCTCGCAACCTAGGACGCGATCTGGAAATTCAGGGAGGGGGTGATTACCTCAGTCGCAGCTTTGGCGGACAAAATGCCACAATTGTTGGAGCAAACCAAGCCAGATTAACTGGGGTTACAGTGACGAACCCCAATCGCCGTGGTTACGGCTTGTGGATTGAATCGAGCAATCCTGTAATCGTCGAAAACACTTTTACGGGTAGTACACAAGATGGCATTTCTGTCAACGGGAGCAGTGCGCCCATTATTAGTAAGAATTACTTTTATCGCAATGGGGCAAATGGAATCACCATCAATGGTAATTCGAGTCCGCAAGTGCGAGAAAATGTCTTTGAACAAACGGGTTTTGGGATTAATATTGCCAAAAATGCCACGCCAATGGTGGTAGGCAATCAAATTAAGGGCAACAGAGCGGGAATTATTGTTCAGGCTAATGCTCGCCCAATTTTACGAAATAATGTAATTGAGGGCAGTAAAGAAGATGGGTTAGTAGCGATCGCCAATGCAATGCCTGATTTAGGTAACACAGGAGAACCCGGTGGTAATCAGTTTCGCAATAATGCTCGTTATGACATTAACGCGCTTGCTGCAAAACAAGTAATTACAGCGGCTGGAAATAGCTTAAAAAGCGATCGCATCGCCGGTAAGATAGATATGCAAGGTGGAAGTGCGATGGCTTCATTACCTAACAATCCAGCACCTCCAACTTCAGCAAATCGAGAAATCACTTATTCTGCACCCGGAGTATCCCAAACTCCTAAATTAACAACCCCATCATCCAGAAACAACATTCCTTCGGGACGCTTAAACCCGCAACTACTGCCACTACAAAGCGCCAATTCTCCACTTTCCGTGGCTTCTACAAATCAACAGCAACCCATCTCTAAACTTGCCACCTTCCCGACTCCTAGCAGCTTACCAGGGTATCGAGAATCAGTTTCTGCGCCATCGACCATTGCAACTAACGCAGTGGTGCCACAGTTGAATTATGTGCGAGTTGATCCCAACACAATCGAGTTTACCGCACAGCAAACAACATCCCCACCATTAGAAGCGACGTCTGTCAGCGATATGGGAAACATAAGCGCACCCCAAAACCCAACAACAATGTATCGCGGTCAATCGCCTTTGTCTATGGGCGTTAGCCAGACAGGTTTGCGTTATCGGGTAATCGTGGAAATAGCAAATCAAAGCGATCAAGACTTAGTGCGATTTATTGCACCGGGTGCTTTCGCTACCGTTTGGCAAGGTAGAGGAGTGATGCAAGCAGGAGTTTTTAGCAGTCGCTATAATGCCAACGAAATGCTGAAACTTCTCAACAGAAACGGTTTGAGAGGAGTGATTTCGCCGGCGAATTAAGGTTGTATAGGGGTGAGGGAGCGATCGCCACTTTTACATATCACGGGGTTTTTGAAGAAAACCCCTGACTTCCAGGTGCTGAAAAAATTCTCAATTACTAATTTCCTCAAAAAAAATTTTAAGCCCAAATCTAACTCACAATATATTGGTAATAATTCTTTAAGACTACTTACTGCAAGGAAAAGGTCGTTACATCCAGTTGGTCTTGCTCAGTGCAGGTATCCCTTTGATCGACGATAGACAGATTTTGCTGCATTAGTTCCTTGAGGATCAAAGTTACCAAGGGTAGCCGCTGAGTTGGTGAAAGGTGCAGACAATATGATTGTAGATTTGTTGTCAGGTCGTTGACACGGCAAATCCTCCTGCTTTTTAGAAGAATGATGGGGAAAAAGCGATCGCCATGTTTCTATGGGTGATTCTTAATTATGAGTTGACAATGTTCTGAAATGCGATCGCCCCTTTTTTCGTGGGGTGGAGACTTTTTTTTTGAGGTTGAGGTGAAGTTTCCGGCGAACCATCCGATTCACCGTGGCCACCCCAATTAAGACCTCTGTTTTCTCGTAAAGTCGTTCCCGCAATTCGCTTACCGTTGCATCGGGCTGTGCTGCGACGAGTTGGCGCAGAATTTCGAGTTGTTCGGCATTCAACTTCGTTGGCGTTTGCTCAGTCCGCACCTTGGGGCCGACCATACCCAATTCACGATAGCGTTTGAGTAAATTTTGCACAAAACTTAAGGTAACACCAAAGTTTTTAGCCAGTTTTCGTTGAGAAATGTCACCCATCGTGAGCAGCTACATCCGCATCTGCAGCCGCTGTTCCGCGAGCATCAGGTTTCGGTCATCCCTCGCCGGCTGGGAAGTGCTGCCAGGCTTGCCTAGGCTCAGTGCTACTGATCGCGTGGCTCGATCAGGACTTCGTTAATTCCGACATTAGGCTTTGCCATAACTGCACCAACAATGCAGTCGGCGACATCAAACGGGCTGAGCAACTGTGTGTCCGAAGCCCACCCATGTCCCACTTTGAATTGCGGATTAATACCGAGTGCCTCAAGCGCCTTCGTGTCGCTATTGGTTCGCACGAGATCCGTTCGGACATCCCCCGGCTGAACATCGGTTATTTTGATGCCTTTCCCACGAAGCTCTTTGCGTAGGTTCTGTGACAGAGTGGTGACAAAGGCCTTTGATGCACAATAGACCGACAACCCTGCGAACGGCATCTTGGCGGCATCACTGCTGACGTTGATGATGTGACCAGATTTGTGCCGAATGAACACAGGCAGGACAGCGCCGATGCAGTTGACCACTCCAGTGATGTTGACATCAATAGTTCTGTCCCATTCTTCAAAAACTCCGTTCTCCATGAAGGTATAGAACATCACGCCGGCTGCGTTGATCAGCACGTCGACACGGCCGTAACGCTCCATGGCAGTGCGAACCAAGCCCAGCGCTTGTTCGCGCTGTGTGACATCCGTCGGCGCGACGAAGCAAGCGCCGCCTTGCTCCTCGATGAGCGCTTTCACTGTGTTGAGTTTGTCGGCATTCCTCGCGGCCAGGACAACGGTGGCACCGTGGGCGGCCAACGCGATCGCAGTCGAGCGGCCAATGCCAGAAGACGCACCCGTGCAAATGGCCACACGACCTTTCAACCTTTGCGATTGAATAGAATATTTTTCAGCCTTGATCAACCAGTACGTCTTGATGCCGTCCTCGATGTCTTGGAGCTTTTTCTTGAATGTTTCAACCGTCTTTTCAAACGCGGCGGCGGAATACTGTGCGGTGATTTCATCCTCGCGGGCAAGCAGAAGGTCGATCTCGGTTTGCGTGTGACGAGTGTAGCTTTCCGTGTCGTCGGAAACTTGAGTCCGAATGAATGTATTGCGCTCGAAGAGATCGTAATAATCTGACTGCATGAGCATGTGATAGCCCTTGCGGTCGAGCACCGCCTGTTGCTCTTGGGTCAGTGGCTGATCCGAGATGCCATAATCAGTGGCGAGGAATTTGCCTCCGGGCTTAAGCCATGACCTGATCTTCTGAAGCAGTTGATTTTTTCGCTCGTTATCGAAGTGCAGCAGGGCATCTCGACAGATGATGTAGTCAAAGGAGTTGTCGTCAAAATGCGTAGCGATGACATCGCCGAGGATAAATTCACACTTGAACGAACGTTCCTCTGCCACTCGTCTGGCGTGCTCGATTAGCTCCGCTTCCTGGTCAATGCCAGTGACTTGAGCCCCATACTTATCCTCAAGATAGAAAGCGCTGCCTCCTAGACCGCAACAGATGTCCAGGATGTGCGTACTCGATCCGGGATCCTCATCAGCGAAGAGTACGGTAAGATATGCTGAACCGCCGCAGGACATGAACCCTTCACCAAAGGCCATCTCAAATAGCCTCACGTTCGACCTACTGTATTGTTTTTCAGTGCCCGCCATCACACAACTCCTGATTGTTTGAGGTTTTCGAGGTACGAACTGGGGCATTCAGGTATCTGGGTTTCGTCCTGATCGACACCCACCATCCTCGTCATCTTCGCTGCCTGCTCAAGGTTCAATGCGGTGTACAGACCCCATTCGATCGACTTGCTGCCCAACAAGCAGCCATGGTGAGCCAGCAACAAGATATCAGAACCCTTTTTGAATTGATCTGCACAGGCGGTAGCAAGCTGCTGCGTACCAGGTTGAATAAATGGCAGGATAGTGACCCTGCCAGCAAGGTAGTAGGTATGATCGACGGTGATGGTTCTGATGTTGATATTGATAGTGGCGAGCAGGGTGGCTTGCTGGGGGTGAAAGTGCAACAAGCATAGGAACTCTGGCCTCGCTCGATAGCCCGCGAGATGCATTGCCGTCTCGGAGGACGCTCCCGCAGGAACATTGTCGTCCAGTTTAAAGGATACGAATGAGTCAATATCGAGTTCATCAAGACACACGCCTGAACGTGTGATGGTAATCTCGTTGGATTCTGCGTCATAGGTGGAGAGGTTGCCACCATCGGCGATGGTGAGATCCGATCTCACCATCTTTTTTCCCAGTGCGATCAGCTTGTATACGTTTTCTTCGATCATGTGAGCATTCATATAGTCCGTTGAGGGTTACCAGAGGGGGCAGTCTCGATTTGATCTAGCGATCTGGTCTGAAGGTATCGATCAATAGCTTTCAAATAGAGGCTATGAAAGTGATGAACCCCGTGCTCGGTTTCCCCCTTTTCGTCCCCACTGCACACGACGAAACGACCACCTTTTTCGTAGGCGGGCGTATTCATGCCGCGCTGCACGCTTTCAATAATGTCGATATCTTCCTGTTGTAAAACTTTGTCGATATATTCAATCGCTTCCATCTGCTGATCAGTTGGGGTCGATTCTTGGAAGAAGAAGTCGAAGGTTTGGATCGTCGTTTCAGCATCAACCGGAATGAAGTGCCAGACCATCCAATTCGGATCTCCTGGGTAACGTAGCAAGCCGGTATTGGGCCACAGCCACCAGAGGAAATGATCTTGGACGCTTGCCCCTTCAACGTTGTAGGCTGAGTTACTGGTCATGCTGACCGGCCCAATTTGGCTAGAATAAATATCGTATGTTGTCACCTGGTAATTACGCATGTCCAGCAATGTTATGAGATCCTTATGGGCCACCGCACAGTGATAGCATTCCAGGAAATTATCGACGACGATCTTCCAGTTCCCCTTAACGCGATAGGTGAGTCGGTAGGAATGGGTAAGCGTCTCCAAGTCAGGGGCATATTGTAGAATTTCACGGGCTAGCTCGCCTGATTGAAGGGACAGCGGTTTTGCCTCTGGGTTGAGGTTTACAAAGACCATGTTACAGAACTCTTCGATTTGAACCGGCATCATCCCGAAATCGTCAAAGTGAAAATTTTCAATGGTCTTCAAATGCCGGGCCGAGTGGAGGGTTCCGTCTAGGTTGTAGCCCCAAGCGTGATAAGGGCAGACAAAGGTTTTAATGTTGCCTTGATCCTTAACCAGCTCATGGCCACGGTGGCGGCAAACGTTGTAAAAGGCCCGCAGCACACCCGCGCGATCGCGGACGGCTACGATCGGTCGCCCCTGCATGTCGATGGCGATATAGTCTCCTGGATGACGAAGCCGCTCAACATGACAGACATACTGCCAACTGTTGTAAAATATCGCCTCCCGCTCAATGTCCAGAAAATCTGGCTTGATATAAGCCCGAGATGGCAAAGAGTACGAACATTTTGGATCACTATTAAAATGTTCGGTTAAGATTTGTAGCTCACGAATTGAGATGGTCATTTTTCAACATCCAAATCAGGTTTGGGTATATATTGGTTGACGATTGTTGGTGCTTATTTAAGTTGGCGTGTCTGGAAAATATTAAAAAAATAAAGCTACCGGCTTAAAGCGGGACAAGAGCAACGGGACGGTGGCGCGGAGCACCCCACCGTCCCATCTTAAGTTCGTAACCAAAAATAATTTTATTACTCGGTTTATAGCAAAATTCACAAGTTTGAGAACAGCGAAAAACTTGCCAAAATTGAGCTTTAGCGATCTGACTTCTCTCCAGGGCTGTTTCATTCTAAATTTCGACATTTTGTGCATCAACGAGAATAAGACGTTCCAGGCTTCGGGGATTTTAGTCTTCGATGACTGAAACCGCCTAACCTCATTTTCTAAATCTCGTATGAAAGAACCCAAGACTGCTCTCGATAATTATCAAAACCGCTATGAATACATAAAACTACAGAATCTCCAATTTTGATGTTAAAGGTTTCTGCAAATGATCCCATGTTTATAGCCATCTCTATTCTTCCGTAATCATCCTTTAATATCAGAGGCTCCCCTTTAGCAACATCGCTAAATGTCCGACCAATTGGTAAACATAAACTTTCAGTATTAGAGAGTCTTATTTCAATGCTGTCCTTATTGTCTAATTCTAATTGTCTCCACAATTCATATTTTATATTCAAATGAACAGACCCGAAACTGCTGATTTGGATAACGGTAGAGTATACTAAGTTATCAATAACCAGAGCCTCATCATATACCGCCCTTACTAGATTGTTTACGTCAATACTTGATCCAAATTCATCAAATGAAACGCCATTTGATAGATGGGCAGCAACTGGGGCAAATATATCTCGTCCGTGGAATATCTGTGAAACTGGCGTTCGTATGTATGCAGGATTTTCAATTCTAGTGGCTTTCACGATGCCCCCCAAAATCATTGCTGCGGGAATTAGAATCCCGTTATCTGGGCCAAGCAACCAATCACCACGGGACGTTTCTAAGATTATCGAGTTACGGTTGAAGCAGGCACCCGGATCGCATATACATACATGAGTGCCAACTGGAAGAAAATAAACCTGCTCTAAGGTTCTTGCCGCAGCGATAAGATTAAATTGAGGCAATTCGTGCGTTAAATGAATAACGTGTGAATCAGGAGACATTGACAATATAACGCCCTCCATTAGCCCTGCCCCCTGACTTTGAGTGCCAAAATCGCTTGTTAAACTAACAAAAGCTTTTTTTCTATTCACCAGAACACCTCCGTTGCTGAAAACTCAGTCTCTTTAGAACTGAAAGGAAACGACGGCAGCGGTTTTAACCACCTACAGTCTTGAAAATCCATCATTTTAACAGTGACCAGTGACCAGTGACCAGTGACCAGTGATGTATTTATCTTGGGTTAAAGGAAGCGACTTCTCGCAAGTGGTAGGTAACAGGTAGGGGTCAAATCCCCTACCTGTTACT
>CASBQC010000071.1 GCA_949127805.1 Nostocales cyanobacterium PMM_0081 | reverse complement strand
GTGACAAAATTAGCAACTTTATCTGATAATCCGGTTAAAGACACCAATAAAATACATTTATTTATCGCTGAGAATGTAATAAAAATTGGAGAACAAAAGCTAGATATTACCGAAGATATTGAAATTGTCTTGATTCCTGTCAAGTCGGTGTTAGACAAAATAACCCAAGGTGAAATTTCCGTTTCAGGAAGTGTTGCTGCCCTTTTCTTGGGTTTAAATTATTTAAAGTAGTTCTAAGAATCCCGGTTTCTTTAAGAAACCGGGATTCTGACCGAAACCAAAATCCGCGTTAATCCGCGTTTATCTGCGGTTCAAAATTTCAAATCTACCTTGCCCATTGTTGTAAAATGTAAGCGTAAAAAGCCTCTTTATCAACTTTATCCATCGCCAAAATTTTTCTTCCTCCAGATATTACCTTAGTACGTCCTTGACTTAAACCAGTTGTGATAACTTCTGTTTCCCACTCCCGCAATTCATAAAATTCTGGATGAGCGAGATAAGCTGTTGCTAACACATCCCAAAAATAATAATCTTGGGGAATAACTAACGCATAACATTGTCCTGCCAAATCAGAAATGGGATAATGCCGTTGTCGTCCCATTTTGTAAACAACCTCAGATGTCACGGGTACATTGTTAGTTAAATCCAAAGGACACATGATAATTTCAATTTGACTTTCCCACACTCGTGCTGCGGAAATTGGGTCCCAATAAACATTCCATTCAGCTGAACCGTCTTGTCCTGCTTCCAGACTTTTCTCTACATTACCACCAACATTCAACGCACCACCCATCCAGACAAGTTTGTGAATTTTCGCTTCAATTTCTGGTGCTTTATCTAACGCGATCGCAACTGTCGTTAAAGGACCCGTTACCATCAACGTTACTGGTTCAGGTGCATCACGCAACACCTGTATCATGAAATCTTGACCAGGTTGGGCAAGCAGAGGTGTGCTAATTGTTTCGTTTTGATTGAGAATCGGCAGATGATCGACAATAAACGAATCACGACGGTAGAGACGGGGAAAGGGATTTATACCGCGCACAGTGCTTAAAGCTACCGGGATATGAGAAGATTTCATCAAATCGAGAATTTTGCGTGTAGCGCTGACAGCTGGTTCAGCGTAGCAATCAGCGGGAGTGACGACGACACCCAAAAGTTCAATATGATCCATCGTCATCAGCAGCATAGTTGCTAGATAATCATCAACACCACCATCGTGATCCATTAAAACGAGTTGTTTAGACATAAGTAGGAGAATTTACAAATGGATGAATTTATGCAAGCTGCCGTAGACGAAGCAAAACAAGGTAGACAAGAAGGTGGAATTCCCATCGGTTCCGTTCTCATCAAAGATGGCAAAATCGTCGGGAGAGGACACAACAAGCGCGTACAAGACAGCGATCCTGTCACCCATGCCGAAATCGATTGTCTCCGCAACGCCGGCAGAATTGGCAGCTACAGAGGTACAACACTCTATTCAACCCTAATGCCGTGCTATTTGTGTGCTGGGGCAGTTGTACAATTTGGTATCAAAAAAGTTATCGCCGGCGAATCTAGAACCTTTCCCGGTGCGAAAGAATTTATGGTATCCCACGGTGTGGAAGTTATTGATTTAAATCTAGATGAATGCGAAAATATGATGAGTGAATTTATCGAAACTAACCCCGAATTGTGGAATGAAGATATTGGGAAGTAGTTAGGAGTAGAGACGCGATTAATCGCGTCTGTACAGGAGTTAGTTGTTATCTCCCCCTCTCCCCCTCTTACTCTCTGCGTTCTCTGCGTCTGGTGCGGTTCGTTAAACCCCTCTCTCCCTAAGAAACGCATCAAACGTAATTCTATGCGGTAGCGAAGGTTGGGCGCCCAATTTCGTTGCCGCTAAAGCACCTGCTGCTGCACCCCAAATAACGCTGTCACGCAAAGAATGTCCTTCAGAAAGCGCTGCGGCTAAACCACCATTAAAAGCATCACCAGCAGCAACGGTGTCAACAGCTTGCACTGCAAAGGCAGGTATAAAAAAAGTCTCCTCAGAAGTTGCACAGAAAACACCTTTAGCGCCTAATTTAACGATCGCACTTTTCACGCCTTTTTGCAATAACACAGCTGCTGCCTTTGCTGCTGATTCTTCCCCATCCACAGGAAAACCGACTAATTGCGCCGCCTCAACTTCATTGGGTGTAATAATATCCACCAAGCGGTAAAGTTCATCTGGCAGATTATTTTGTGCCGGTGCGGGATCGAGAATTACTTTTACTTGTGCATCTCGTGCTGCTTTTGCCGCAGCAACGACAGCCAACATGGGAATTTCAAGTTGTAAAAGTAACACTTTTGCCGTTGGAAATAAGTGCGATAATCGTTCTACATCTTCGTGATTTACGCGTCCATTTGCACCGGGAATCACAATGATTTGATTTTCACCTTTGACATCGACGCTGATAATTGCAACACCAGAACTGACAGTTTCATCTATAAATATATTATTAGTTTGTACGCCAGAACCTTGCAAATTGTTGAGAAGTTCTGTACCAAAATTATCTGCACCAACACGTCCTACCATTTGTGTAGGAATTCCCAATCTAGCTGATGCTACGGCTTGATTTGCACCTTTACCCCCAGGGGAAAGAAAAAAATCGTTTCCTAACAGCGTTTCGCCGGCAATTGGCAAGCGAGGTACTGTTGCTACCAAGTCTGTATTGATGCTGCCGAAGACGATAATTGTCATAATTTTGGGGAGTAGCGCACAATTTTATTATTCCGTATTTAAGCTTAGTAGAGCTATGCGTAAATTCATGGCGAATTGAGGGTTGAAATTTAAACGCAGAGGAACACAAAGGTTAGCGCAGAGGAACGCAAAGGTTTAATCAAGGCAATTTTTTTCGCTACGAACTTGTGATTTGCAAATCTCAGTGCCTACAGATGGGTCAAAAGTTACAATCTGGATGTTTCCCAGTCCGTAATCGCTGCGTTCTGCCATTCGCTACCCCAACCTAATTCAAGTTCATCTACCAAAGCACAAGCTACTGCTAATGCTGCATCTTCTTGCTGCTGCCATTGCTGTAAAAGAGATTCAATCAGCGCACTGCGGTTTTCAACTTTTTGGTCGATGTAAGTTAGTAATTCATCTGGCAGCGAAATAGAGATTTTAGCCATATCCTACTAAAAGTCATACTCTAAGTAGTATAAGTCGTTTGGGATGCGATCTATCGCTTAATTGAACGGGAGCGTAAATTGCGACTTTATTGTGTCTTTTTTTTCATTCCCAACACAACACTAGACGCACCTAGTAGCATCAAACCTAATGTCAAAGATGCTTCAGGAATAGGCTTAGTTTGACTAATTACTGTCACTTTTGGATCGAGAGCATCACCTGTGGAATAAATATAATCAACAGCACCTTTATCGTTAAGAACACTTGCACGCAAGAACAGTCCACTCCAGCGAGCTATAGTTTCTACTGCTACATTTTGCTCGATTGTTGGGTTATTAGGATCTGGTACTGCACCTAAAGGATTGTTGGTATTTGTAATCCCAAAGTGGTTTGCACCCAAAATACTAATTAACGCTTTAGGAGCGTCTTTGATATTATCATAAGTTGCCTGCGCTCTCGAAGGAAGCGCTCTGCTATCAACGGTTCCCTGCAACAAAGCAATGGGAATTCCTGAATTGTTAATCGGGATAAACTCATCGTTTTCGTCGCGAAGATTTGCACCAAAAAATGCTCCCGCTACCAGTTCCTTCGGTCGGCTAAATGAGCCTTCACACACAATCGGAACGCAAAGATTAGCAATAGCAGAAAGACCAGCAGCACCTCCTAAAGAGTGACCGAGTAAGGCGAGTTTCTGTGTATTAACAATGCCCCTCAAAGGTGAAGTAAAATTAGAATTTTCGGCGAGCAGTTGTGTTAAAACAGCGTTGATTTGTGAGGTTTGAGGTGCAAGCACTTTACCGAACTGTGGAACCAGACGTTCGCTATTAGGTACAACCACAATAAATCCGTACCTAGCTACTATACTGGCGTAATTTGAGTAATATGATTTATCTACAAGCGCACCTTGCAATAAAAGCGCTATAGGAAATGAATATTTGCCCGTTTTCAAGTCTTTTGGGTTAGGAAAGTAGATATCGGCTAAGTTATTATTCGCGGAGATTGTTGTAGTATAGCTAGCCACATCATTAAATAAAGGTGTATCATTGAATGTTGCCGCACTCGCCATTTTCTCTGTCCCCCAAACAATCAATGCCACACCTACATAAACTAGGGAAAATGTTTTTAAGCTAGCCACAATAATTACTTTTTAACCGTTAGTATATTGGCAAAATAAACTGCAAATTGGTTTGTTCACATCTACCATAAGTTGTATTAGCTGAAAAATTTACTTATTATAGCCAATTTCTTGATACCTTAGTAGAAAACCTCAGGTTAGTCTTATGGTGACGACAGCAGCAAGAAGTTCCCAACGAGTCATATTGCAAAACATCAGTTGGCACACCTTTGAAAGCATCCTTGCAGAAATGGGAGATAATCGTGCTACCCGACTAGCTTATGACCAAGGAATATTGGAAATTATGACACCTTTAATGCCGCATGAGCATAATAAAAGGCTGATAGAGAAGCTAATTGATAATCTAGCTGAAGAACTTAACCTCAACCTTAAAAGTACTGGTTCAGTAACTTGTAAGCGTCAAGATTTATTGCGGGGTGTGGAACCAGATTCTAGTTTTTATATCCAAAATGAACCGGTGATGAGACAAAAGCAAAATCTTGACTTGACACAAGACCCACCACCTGATTTAATAATCGAGGTAGACTACACCAGTTCTTCTATTGATAGAATGCCAATTTATCAAGCTTTGGGGATACCGGAAGTTTGGCGTTATAACGAACCTGTAATGCAGATTTATCAACTGCGCGAGGGTGTTTATGTTGCATGTGATATTTCACCGACTTTTGCAAATTTGCCTTTAATTACAGAAATTCCTCGATTTTTAGAAGAAAGTCTGAATATTGGGGAAATCCCGATGATTCGCTCATTCCGTGGTTGGGTCAGACAGCAGATACTCAATTGACAAGCGATCGCTCTCTAGTACCATATTCTATAGTCCAACCAGTTTGATCAGGTGTTCTATGTCAAGCGTTGAAAAAGACCAAAGCCGCGAGGATCGCATTGAAACTGAGATAATTGCCGATGCCGAAGACAAAGAAGAACGAGCGATGGGTTGGTATTATTATCTCGACGAGACTCTAAACATTCCATTTAATGCCAAGTGGAAGAAGAAGACACGCAAATCAGCCACGGTGGAAGAGAAAATTGTCGAAGTTCTGGGAATGGCACCAGAAGAGGAGTGCGAACGCGATATGTTGTTAGAAGTGGTTTACGTCGGTGGTAAAGATGAAGATGTCTTTACTGCCAAGCTATCGGAAATAGAAGCGATTGATGCTGATAGCGAAACCTCTGAAGCGATCGCTGATTGGCACTATTGGCTAGCTAGAGGATATAAATTTTAGTTCCACACTATCGTAGAGACGTTCCGGACCGAACGTCTCTGAAAGAAAAATTAACAGGCAAATGCTTAAGCTATGATGTTAATGATGTCGGTTTAGAGAATATCAGCAATTTAATTGAAGGGGTAAATGCTTGCATTCACCAGCCAAAAATGCAAGCGGGTTTGCAGGAATTTTTACGAATTAGTCAGTAATCAGTAGTCAAAAGTCAACAGTAAACAACGCTCCAACTAACTAATGAGTTATGACTTCATCAAATATACCATAACGAGCCTTTCCTTCGTGCTTGGCGCGGTACATAGCGATATCAGCATCTCGTAGCAGACTTTCTGGTTCATTATGCTTGATACCACTCAAAGCTATGCCAATGCTACCTGTGCAAATTATGTCATGTCCATCAAGGTTAAGTGGCAATGCTAAAGACTCGTGAATGCGTTTGGCTATATTGGTAGCATCGCTAACGTCTTTAATTTCTTCTAAAAGAAGAGCAAACTCATCACCCCCAAATCGAGCGACGGTATCCCCACTACGCAAGCATAATTCCAATCGTCGAGCGATCGCTACTAAGAAATTATCTCCCATTTGATGCCCAAAGCGATCGTTAATTGCTTTGAATCCGTCTAAATCCAAAAACAAAACCGCAAAATGATAATCGTTACGTCGCTTACTGCGTTCAATTGCTTGTCTGAGTCTATCTGTGAATAAAATCCGATTTGGTAGTCCTGTTAGCCCATCATAAAATGCATTGCGGAGTAGTTCCGCTTCTGCCTGCTTGCGTTTAGTAATGTCTTGAAAAACTAAAACCGCACCAGTTATTTTCCCATCGGGATCGCGGATGGGTGCAACACTATCTCCAATCGATATTTGTGTACCATCTTTAGCAATTAGGGTACAGTTTTCCGGTAACTTTAAAACTGCATCCGCTTTGATCGCTTGTTTGGCTAAATTTTCAATTGGTTCGTTCATATCGTTGTCAATTAAACTGAATACTTCTGTTAAATCTTTACCAATTACTTCATCTTGCTTCCATCCCGTCAGCCTTTCTGCTACAGGATTCATAATTTGGACACAACCTTTTGTATCTGTGACAACTACGGCACAGCCCATACTATTAATAACTGCCATTAAATACTGATGTTTATCCTGCAATTTCTTTTCAATATCGTGCTTGTAAAGAGCTATTTCAACAGCAATATGTAAGTCTATTTGTGTAATTGATTTGGAAATATAACTAAAAGGTTGAGTTAATTGCTTTTTATCTAATTTGGGGTCTTGCGAATACTTCGTCAAATATAATACAGGTACGCCAAAGTGATTTTGAATTATGTCTGCCACTTGCACTCCATTGAATTTTCCTGACAAGCAGATATCAATTAACACTAAATGTGGATGAGTTTCTGCTACCTTTTTTAATGCTTCCTCACCAGAATCAGTGATATCCGGAACAGTGTATCCTAAGTTTTGTAATCTGTTTTTAATATCTACAGCTAGGACTTTTTCGTCCTCAACAACTAGGATTTTCAGACTGTCCATGCTAAAATGACCTGTTTGAGAAGATTCAGATGTTGTTGTCAGTGTCAACGCAATCTGAAACAGAATAATTATATAATAATCAATCTGTAATCTCACTGCATCATAGCATCATAAAAAAGCTGAATAATGATTGCCCGAATTTTCGTGAAAGTGCAGATTATCGGTGTTTGGTAAAGTTAATTGAATGTTTATATACAGTTAGAATCAAGTTATTTGCCTCTTGTATAAATTGC
>CASBQC010000070.1 GCA_949127805.1 Nostocales cyanobacterium PMM_0081 | reverse complement strand
GGGGATGGGGGGAAAGAAGAATTATTCCCCTTGTTCCATGCACAATGCCCTATGCCCCATGCCCCATGACGCCAGGTGCTTTCTGCCGGGGTTTCATAAAAAGTAGACACTCATTGGACAGCCTTGTTTACTAGATCCTCGATCCCCCACGACATTTTCGGATGAAGGCTGTCCATTTTTGTCCTGGTTCAGCCCAAGGGAACCCGTCCACCGCACTGGCTCCCCAATGCCCCCCTATTCATCATCACCATATGGTTCTAAGTCCTGAGGCTCCATTTCATTGGATAAGTACATATTTGATACTTCGCCATTGGAGCCGTTCAGACCCCTACCTGAGGCGACACCATCGCTACCTACGGTGACTAAATCAATTTGCTGGCGGTAGTAATCGACACTTTTAACTTGCACGGCTACGCGATCGCCTAATCTGTAAGAAGCCCGATTTTTGCGACCAAATAGCGCTTGTTGTCGAGCGCGGTACTCATACCAATCATCTTTGAGCGAGCTTACGTGTACGAGTCCTTCGACTCGTAAAGGCACTCTCACATGACCGCTTTCTTTGTCTTCGGTTGCTGGTACTTCAATTTCCACAAAGAAGCCGTAAGATTGAACACCAGTAATTACGCCGCTGAAAACCTCGCCAATGCGCTGTTTCATCAAAGAAGCTCTTTGTAACCCAGCTAAATCGGCTTCGGCTTCTTGGACTTCTTTTTCTCTGTCGTTAATTTGGACGATTACCCTCGTTAACTCGGTTTGCAGTTCTTGTTGCAATTCTGGGGGTAAAACGTTCCAATTAATTTCACTGTGGCTTGCGGAGTGACACAAATTAACGCGCTCTTTTACGCGGGTGTTGCGGCGATCGCGTCCATGTTCTAGTAGTGAATAATACACTCTTTGCATCAGCAAATCTGGGTAACGCCGCAACGGTGCAGTACAGTGTGTATACTCACTTAGCGCCAAACCAAAGTGAGCTCCTTTATTTGTGTTGTAAGAAGCTGGCTTAAGTGTATCTTGCAATAAGTAAGTCAGAACTTGTTCTGATGGCGATTCGGCAAAAGCCCTAGTCAATTGTTGATAATCTAAAGGTTGAATGTCTACTTCGGCTTCTAGTGACAGTTCCACCCCTAAATTAGTCGCTAATTTTAGCATTTCCTGCACATCTTCAGAATCGGGTGCCCCTTGGACTCGCCAAATGGCAGGAACGCCTAAAGCGTTTAAATGATTTGCCATCAGTTGATTAACAAGTAGCACGAATTCTGTTAAGAGCGATCGCACAGGTAAATCATTGACTACGGCACATCCTAAAATGCCTTCATCGTTGTACGGGTTTTGGTTAGGTGGCAGATTTAACTGCAAGCTACCGCGATTTAGCCGCACTTGTTTGACTGCTTGCTGCAAAACTTGCAGTTCTTGCAACATCTGGACTACTTCTTCTGAGTCCTTATGTTTAGTTTCCGTAGATTTATTTACAAGACCTGTGATAATTGTTTCTGCTTGTTGTTCGCTGATGTGTTCGTCTACTTTGATGATACCCTTTTGAATTTCCCAGTCTAGGACTTCTTGCGATTGTGAATCGAAGGTAATTAAAAAAGAGATGCTCAGGCGATCGCTACCCACAACTAAAGAACAGCGTTCTGCCACAGCTTCAGGTAACATTGGTAGCACGATTTCACCAAGATATACTGACCTACCCCGCTTAATTGCTTCGCGATCGAGGGCTTCATCTGGTAAAACGTAGTGACAAACATCGGTAATGTGAAAGCCTAATCGCGAGTGTCCGAGGAGAGTTTTCTCCAAAGTCAAGGCGTTTTCTATTACCTGGGAGTCTTTTGTGCTGCCGATAGTTAAGGTAAATAAATCACGAAAATCCTGACGATTTTTTAAATCAGCTTTTAGCAGCTTTTTCGGCAACTTGGCAGCAGCTTCTAGAATTGACTCCGGGAAAGTACGGGAAAGGTCGTGTTTACAAGTGACCAAATCGATATCAGCAGCAGCTTCCGCATCGCTACCGAGAATTTGTACGACTCGACCGACAGGGGGATATTGCGCTAAAGGGTAACGCAAAACTTCGACATGGGCAAGATGGTCGATCGCTTCATCCAATTTCATTCCACTAGCTAGCAGGGCTAGTTCAAACAGCAAGCGATCGTCCAGGGGAACGGCACGAAAACCGCTTTCTACTTGCTTAATTCGCGCTAGTAAAGTGTGATTGGAGCGTTCGAGTATTAGTTTCACCTCTCCTTCGGGGGAACGGCGCCGACTGCCTTCTTTGAGAACCCTGACCAAAACGCGATCGCCATTCCAAGCATTACTCAGATGACTTTCGCGAATGTAAATATCCTCCGCACCTTCGGTGTCCTGAATAGCGAAACAAAAGCCTTTGCTAGAACAGCGCAGCTTTGCTTCGATGATTCCGTCTTCTGTGACGCGACGATATTTGCCGCGTTCTTTTACCAAAAGCCCCACTTTTTCCAGAACTTCTAAAGCAATTTGAAGTTTTTGTAAACTATCTTCATCTTCACAGCCAAGTTTTTTTTCCAAAACTTTGCGAGCAACCAACTTATCATCGGTAAAATTGGCAAGCAATGTAGCGATTGAAAATTCCATGCAGTGAACCGACCTTTGGTCAAAACATCATTATTAGAAGACACTTACGTGGAGAGAGAAGCACTACGTGAGCCAGCACTCAACCAGAGGTTTAGCCCTACCTCGAGCTGAGACTGAAAGCGACCCTCGGACTTCTCACGACACGACACTTTCAGAGTTCACTACGAAAAAGACCTTACAAATAGCCAATCTTAACAAAGCACACCTGATTTCAAATTTACCCCACTAGGTAATTATGCGACGGGTTTTTGAGAGATTTTGTGAGTTAAAACTCACGCATTCCAGTCTAAAAGCGCTATGCAGGGAAAATAGCAGGTGTTTGATTGTCTAGATTTCAGGTACTTTTACGGCATTACACTCTGATGTTTAACTAGGACAAACTGCCGGCAAACCCAATTGTCCCATATGTAGAATCGGTAACAACTAGGTTAGCAGCGAAACCGCTCAGTGAAGGCGAACCTTATCTTCATTATTGTAGATTTAGAGCGTACTTCTGTGAAAGTAGTTCTGCATATCGGATTGGGTAATTAGTATAGCATTGAAGATAAGACCACGTAGAGTTAGCCACAACTAGCGAAAAATTTGTTCAAAAACAGCTATTGCTACAATCGGTACAAGCGATCAAGATATATTAGGCTGTTTCATTTAAAAAAGTGAAAACTACTTGACTAAAGAAATATGAAGGATAAAGGATGAAAAAATAAATCCGTACAACTTCAAGCTGCACAAAACTTCTGTGAAGTCTTAACTTCATCCTTTATCCTTTACACTTCATCCTTTAGATGAATGCTTTTTCTGTCTTGCCGTGCGTGGGTGGACGTCAAATTAAAATGCCTTGAGAGAAAAACTCACAAAAAAGTTGGCAATTTGTTTGAATTTTAAGTTGAGATTTGTTCGCAAAAACACATGAGTGGTGGGTTGACAAAAATGATGTGATTAATTCGTAGTTGGCGCTTTAGCGCTAAAGCGCCAACTACAAGCTAAGTTTATCCCTCATTTTCATGTTGACAGTCTAGTAGCCGCATTGTCTTGCGTTATTTAATGAATTTAGATTGGTGAAACTATTATGTTGGCTCAATTCCAGAGCTTGTATCCCAAGGGCAGTGTTATTTCTGAATTAGTGCAAATTTTTGGTGGAAAATATATTGTCCGGGCAAGCGTACAAATTGAAGGTGTAATTCGTGCTACCGGTATGGCAGCAGCAGAAACAGTTGAAGCAGCAGAAGATCAAGCAATAAATCGAGCGCTGATGGTTTTGGGAATGACAACCTCATCACCGGCATCGACGGTATCCCCAAAACCAATACCGCAGATGCAACCCACCCCTGATCCTTCTTTTAGCACAACTGTCTCTACTGTAAATTCTGTAGAACAAACAGAAGCAAAGCCGGAAGAACAAACTCCACCACCAGTTTACGCACCCACTACAGTACCAGAGGTGACTTCTTTCAGCGACACTTACAACCAAGACCTAGAGCCTCGCTTTGCCGTAACTAGCAACCGTGAGCCAGAATTTGACATACCGATGCAAAATTGGGCTATGCTGGACACGGACGAACCTGAAGAGAATCCTTTACCAACGCCCGGTGCTAGTAATGTGAGACAATTTGCGCCCCGCAGTTATACTCAAGAAGAGGTAGGTAGTCCGAAAGGCAAGAGAAATAATAAAAGCCAACCTATAGACTTGTCCGATGTAATTGCGAAAACAGATGTCGAAATTGAGCGTTTAGGCTGGACAAAAGAACAAGGAAAGGAGCATCTGAAAAAAACCTATGGAAAGCTCGGACGCACTCTGCTGAGTGAAGAGGAATTACTGGACTTTCTCAGATACTTAGAATCTCAACCAGACCCCATAGCGGGATTTTAATTAAGTCGCCCAACCAAATTAAACATAAAATGTAGGGTGCGTTACGGACATTCGTCCTAACACACCCTACATTTGTAGTCAGCGCTTGGGCGTCCAAGCGCTAACTACACAAAAGCTCTAATTGCTACCGATAACAGCCATTGGACGGCTACCAGCCGCGTGACGGTCAATCACAGAGTCAATTAAGCCGTAGTTCTTGGCTTCCTCTGGTGACATGAAGAAGTCCCGCTCGGTATCTTCAGCAATACGCTCAATTGGTTGACCTGTGTGATCGGCTAAAAACTCATTTAGCTTGCGCTTGTGGTATAAAATTTCGCGTGCCTGAATTTCAATATCAGTCGCTTGTCCTTGAGCGCCACCAAGAGGTTGATGAATCATAATCCGAGAATGGGGTAGACTCATCCGCTTACCCTTAGCACCCGCGCTGAGGAGAAAAGCACCCATACTCGCGGCTAATCCGGTACAAATTGTACAGACATCTGGGCGGATGTGCTTCATAGTATCAAATATGCCCATACCAGCTGTCACCGAACCACCTGGAGAATTAACGTACATATAAATGTCTTTCTCTGCATCTTCTGCATCTAAAAATAGCAGTTGGGCAACAATCAAGTTGGCTAGATTGCTATCAATTTGTTGTCCCAAAAAGATGATGCGCTCACGTAACAGCCGTGAGTAGATATCAAAGGCTCGTTCACCCCGACCCGATTGTTCAATGACGATAGGAATCATAAGCGCGTACTTCTAGCTATTTTAAGTACATTTTATCGATTACAGCCGTTGATTGGTTTCGGTAATTACTCCCGAAGTGGGGAGGGGGAG
>CASBQC010000069.1 GCA_949127805.1 Nostocales cyanobacterium PMM_0081 | reverse complement strand
TACCACAGTAACAGGTAGGGGATTTGACCCCGACTGAAACCTACCACTTGCGAGAAGTCGGGGACTTTAACCCAAGATAAATACATCACTGGTCACTGGTCACTGGTCACTGGTCACTGGTCACTGTTAAAGGAGCATTTATGAAATTAAGCACCAATAAAGAATACTTATACTTTCTGCCAAACGCCAGTTTAACGCTCAGACTGATTCAACATCTGCACGCCAAACCGGAACTACCCGTTTTTTGTGTAACAATAATTCATGAAATTGACGGTTGGTTAGTGCGGATCAAACTAAATAGTCAGATTACACCTTTGGAATCTGGAAATCTTCGAGCTTTTTTAAATGAGTTAGGAATTAGCTACGAGCCGCAAAAGCGCTTGCAGATGGCGCTTTTAAGTTTAGAATCTGGGCAGTGTCCTGTAAAAACGATGCGTCGCTACCAAATATCGATTGTGTCTCACGGTAGCCCTAATAAACAAGAAATTGAAGCGTTTAGGGAGCAATTTGTCAGAAAATTAGGCTATTGCCCACAAACTCTGGTTTGACACTTTGAGATTTTCGATTGATTCTAACTGATGAGTAAAGTTTAGATTTGCGCCTGGGTGGTGTGCATCATTCTTTAGATATAAAGTTTTGTGACATTGCAATAAAATTTGTATACTTTCGTTGGCGTTGGCGCAGGGTATTTAATTTCACGTCCACTGTTACAATTTATGAATCAAGCTGGCAGTCACGACTTGCTCGACTGTTATCACCAGTTCTGGGAAAGTGTGTGAGATAATGCGATCGCATTCCTTATATTGTTTAACTTGATATTCTCCATCAATTAACTGGTAAACGAAAATCGAAGGAACTTTGGGATTACCAAGATAATTGCGGGAAGCGATCGCTAAATAATCAACAATCCAATATTCAGCAATACCCAGCCGTTGATACTCATCTAACTTGTCAACGTAATCATCTTCCCAATTTGTAGATACCACTTCCACAGCAAGTTGTATCGGTTCAGTTAAAGCGCCATATGCTAGTACATTTGCGTTCCAAACAGAAGCATTAACTACACCCACGTCAGGGTTTCTACCTTGTTCTTTCCCACTTGCAGTTTTAGTTCTAAAGACTATATCCTTATCAACAATGTAATCCAGTCCTAAGCGGTCAATTTCTCTGTCAAAACTCTTGACGAGATATCGTGCTACATTTTTATGTGCTCTAGTTGCTTCCACCTGAACAATCTCGCCATTCACAAGTTCAAAAATACCATAGCCATCGGGGTACTGAGCGAGAAATTCCTCAAAAGTCAGCTTTTTGGTGGTCAGCATAAAATCTCCGCCCTTTTATAATTGGTTTATTTTATTTCTTTTAGCTTATAATTATGGATCGTGTCGAATTAAAATTAGTTTATGCCTAAACTAAAAACCCGTAAAGCAGCGTCGAAACGATTCCGCGTTACCGCTACAGGTAAAATCATGCGTCGCAAAGCCTTCAAAAATCACCTTCTACAGCACAAAAGTGCGAGTAAAAAGCAGAAATTGTCTAAGATGGCAGTTGTGAAGGAATGCGACGCCGAAAATGTCCGCTTGATGCTTCCCTATTTGTAAATAAATCCCAAATTAAACAATGACAAGAGTAAAACGCGGTAACGTTGCTCGTAAACGCCGCAAAAAAATTCTCAAACTAGCCAAAGGTTTTCGCGGTTCTCACTCAACTCTGTTTAGAACCGCTAATCAACAAGTGATGAAAGCGCTGCGGAGTGCTTATCGCGATCGCAAAAACCGCAAACGCGATTTTCGTCGTTTGTGGATCACCCGCATTAACGCTGCTGCACGCCTACACGGTTTGAGTTATAGTCAGTTAATTGGCAATCTCAAAAAAGCCAACATCGAACTCAATCGCAAAATGTTAGCGCAAATGGCAATCCTCGATTCAGCCGGCTTCACCAAAGTCGTTGAATTAGCCAGCCAAGCAAAAGGATAAAGATGCAACGGATGAATAACGGATGTAACAGATGGAAAGCAATTACTCGGTTACATCTGGTATTGTCCGCGACCTTAATTTTTCTCTTAATTTTTTCTTTTGTAGACAGCCAATTAACTGCAAATGCGGCAAAAATGCCAGAAATTCAGGAGCGTGGCTACTTAAAAATTGCAGTTAAAAATAATTTACGCCCTTTGGGATTTACTGATGTCAGCGGCAAACTGCAAGGATTAGAAATTGACTTAGCTGTAAAATTGTCGCAAGACTTATTAGGCACACATAACGCAGTTAAGTTAAAACCTGTCGCTAATAGCGATCGCATGACTGTAGTTTTAAATAATCAAGTTGATCTGACTATAGCTAGAGTCACAGCAACTGAATCACGCGCTCGTTTAGTTAGCTTTAGTGTTCCCTACTATTTTGATGGGACTGTATTAGTCACCAAAGATGCTTCAGCGCAACGGCTTGTGGATTTTGCCAGACGGAAAATAGCCGTTTTGAAAAAGTCTAGCACAATTGCGGAAGTTAAATATTATATACCAACTGCGGAGTTAGTGGGAGTGAATTCTTATGAAGAAGCGCGATCGCTCTTAGAAAAGAATAATTGTGATGCTTTTGCCGCAGATGCCAGCGTCCTCAGCGGTTGGGTGCAACAATATAGTGGTTATCGCTTACTTTCAACCAAACTATCAACACAACCCTTATCGGTAGTAATGCCCAAAGGATTGCAGTACGATGAATTGCGACAGCGAGTAAATGAAGCGATCGCTCGTTACATAGCTAATGGTTGGCTTACTGAACGCATAAAATACTGGGGATTGGGGATTGGGAATAAACAAAGCCACTATGATAATCTTTTTCCTAGTACAGGTTGGCGTAAATAAACCAACCATTCTCAATCGCTAAAAAGCTTGCTCCGTATTACTTTTGAATGCGTGACTTTTGAATGCGTGACTTGCGGTACTAGTACAGCACGGCGTAAATAGAGCAACCATTTAAAATCCCTAAAAAGCCCATTCCATAATACTTTTGACTTTTGAATGCGTGACTTCCGCCCTGCGGTACTAGTCCCTAATCCCCAATCCCCAATAAAAGCAATGGATAACAATCTACCGGTTTTTTATCTTTCAATTTTCATTGTATTGCTCGGCTTCGCAGTCGTGAACATTTTTCGCGAAGTGTTCAAAAGTCGCAGAAGAGAAAGCTCAATGTCACGCTTGCGAAAAAAACTGAATACATCCAAGGGTACGACTCAAGAATATTATGAGTTAGCGAGTATTTATTCAGAAAAGAAAGTGTTTACTCAGGCGATCGCACTGTTTCAAAAAGCCCTCAAAGCCGCTGAAGAAGAAGGTGAAGAAAATACCGCCCCGATTTATAATGGACTGGGGTATACTTACTTTGCACAAGAACAGTATGATTTAGCAATTCGTCAATACAAAGAAGCGCTCAAATCTAAACCTGAGTATGTAACAGCGATGAATAATCTCGCTCATGCCTACGAGAAAAAGAATTTAACTGCTCAAGCTCTAGAAATGTACGAAGAAGCACTGAAACTTGACGCAAATAACGCTACGGCAAAACGTCGCGCTCAATCTTTACGGCGTCTGGTTTCTGCGTAGCACTCATTACCCGACGACTAAAGTCGCAGCTACACAAACAAAGGTCGCCTACGCGACCTGAAATAGAATATTTTGAGCCGCAGTGAGTTGGAACCCCACGGATAAATCCGTCGGGTAGTTCAGCGAGGACAAATTATTTGTCGCAATTTATCTGCGGGCAGTCAGGAGTAGGAGCAGTACAAGGAGTTGCTGCCCAAACTGCTAAACCAGTAACTGCGGTAACAGCAAGTGCTGCAACTGCCGCTAGAGAGAGTCTCTTCATCTGATTAATTTTTACCATAAATTTGACCTGTAATTGAAAGGTTTTCAAAGTTTCTGTGCGAAACTGTTGATAGTATAAACTCTCCCCTTAACTGGAGAGTCAAGAGAAATTAAGATAGGACTAGCCCTTTCAAGGTGAGCATATGTACTATCACAGTTTTTGCGGCATTTCAGCCATCGGCTGGAATTGAATAAAAAATCTATGTATCAAACTCCAGATTTTTTGACTGTAAATTAAGCGATCGCAATCGCCAAAATGCCAAAATCGGGTTAAAAACATGATTCTCTCATAGTACAAACGTTCACCTTGAAAGGGCTAGTCCTATATTCTTTGGAAGTCCCTTAAGATTTATATAACTTTGACAACACAAATGTTGTTTAAATATGAAGCTCAATGCCAATCATTAACCAGGTTTGAGCGATCGCACTTAAGTGTAAAGTCCTGTGAGCGTCTATTCCCTAAGAACTGCAACATTTGAGAGAATCAGAGACGATTTAATAATCAAGCACTTCTTGTCCATGTTGGTTTCAATTAAAGGGAGAACACAGTTATGAAATTGGCTTACTGGATGTATGCTGGTCCCGCTCACATAGGCACACTGCGGGTTGCCAGTTCTTTTAAAAACGTTCATGCGATCATGCACGCTCCACTCGGCGATGACTATTTTAACGTCATGCGCTCCATGCTAGAGCGGGAGCGGAACTTCACCCCGGTGACAACCAGCGTCGTAGATCGCAACGTTTTAGCGCGGGGTTCTCAAGAAAAAGTGGTAGATAACATCACCCGCAAAGACGCTGAGGAACACCCCGATTTGATTGTGTTAACTCCTACTTGCACCTCTAGTATTCTCCAAGAAGATTTGCACAACTTTGTGGAGCGATCGCAATTAGAAGCTTCATGTGATGTCATGCTAGCGGATGTGAATCACTACCGCTTCAACGAATTGCAAGCCGCCGATCGCACTTTGCAACAAATCGTTCAATATTATATTGAGAAAGCTCGCAAAAAAGGCGAACTTCCAGAAGGTAAAACCGAAAAACCCTCAGTTAACATCATCGGTTCTTCTACCCTTGGTTTCCACAACCACCACGACTGCACCGAACTTAAGCGGTTGATGGCTGACTTAGGAATTGAGGTAAATACCGTCATTCCCGAAGGCGCTTCGGTGTACGATATTAAGAAGATGCCCCGCGCCTGGTTTAACCTCGCACCTTACCGCGAACTCGGTTTAATGGCAACTAGTTACCTCGAAGCTGAATTCGGCATACCTTGCGTAGATATTACCCCAATGGGAGTAGTAGAAACTGCCCGTTGTATCCGTAAAATTCAGCAGGTGATAAACGCTCAAGGCGCTGAAGTTGATTACGAAGAGTTCATCAACGAGCAAACTTTGTATGTATCCCAGGCTGCATGGTTTTCGCGTTCGATTGACTGCCAAAACTTAACTGGCAAAAAAGCAGTAGTGTTTGGCGATAATACCCACGCTGCGGCGATGACCAAGATTTTAGCACGGGAGATGGGAATTCATGTAGTATGGGCGGGAACCTACTGCAAATACGATGCTGACTGGTTCAGGGAACAGGTAAGCGAGTATTGCGACGAAGTGCTGATTACTGAAGATCATGGTGCAATTGGAGATGCGATCGCTCGCGTTGAACCTTCAGCAATTTTCGGTACGCAAATGGAACGCCACGTTGGTAAGCGTTTGGATATTCCCTGTGGTGTAATTGCTGCACCGATCCACATTCAAAACTTCCCCCTTGGTTACAAACCATTTATGGGTTATGAAGGGACAAATCAGATTGCAGATTTGGTGTATAATTCCTTTACTTTGGGAATGGAAGACCATCTATTAGAAATCTTCGGCGGACATGATACCAAAGAAGTGATTACTAAGGGGATTTCTGCGGGTTCTGACTTGAACTGGACGAAAGATGGTTTGGCGGAATTGAATAAGATTCCCGGATTTGTGCGGGGGAAAGTCAAGCGAAATACCGAGAAATTTGCACGCGATCGCGGATTTAAAGATATCAACGTAGAAGTACTGTACGCCGCCAAGGAATCTGTCGGGGCGTAGTTTCGGGGTTAGCAGATTTTGATGCAGGGGCGTTACTTAAAAAGAACGCCCTTACTCTTATCAAATATCAATAATTGTAAAGATAATCCTCTGGATTACTTAGGTCATTCAAATAACCATAATCCATAGATGTGTCATGTGCCTCTTCATAAAAAGATTCTTGATTCCAAGAATCAGCAAATTCTTCCGAATCCACATATGCTTCTTCTACAGAATGTATATCATCTGGTTTATATTTATTGTGATTCGGGAATCTTTGATGAGGAACAGCTTTTAATTTTTGTAATATATCTATAGCTAAATTTTATGTTTTAGATTTATTGGGTAGCCTCAGAAATTATACGGCTTAAGGTTTATTAATATATGATATATATATGGCTATTTAAAGTAATTATACTAATAAAAATTAAACTCATGATTGATTATCGCCATCCTATAAAATCAAGGACTAATCATGCGCTGAAGTTCAGTCAAGACAGGTTCATACTCTTCAGGGGTTAGACTTCCTCGAAAATCGACAATACGGTTAACATCTAAAACCCTGACCTGATCCAATAAAGCAATAGATGGCGACCTTAATCCCCCTACTCCCGCAGCAAAAAGTGGATATAAATTTGGTGAATCAATTGCCCATGTTTGACCTCTGTCAGTTGTCATGGGAATTACAACTATTAACAAAAAGCGGGGTATTCCTAACCGATGTGGGAAGCCAACAACAATTGCTGGTCTATAGCCTTCTTGCTCACGACCTTGAGGGTTTTGTTGAGGAAATCGTACTGTTATAATGTCCCCAAACTGCAAAGAACGAGTTGTCATTCCTCTACAATCACTACTCCCTTCCCAGGAACATATTTTACAGGCAAACCCTCACCGAGTTCTCCTGGCTGCCAGTCATAAGCTTCATAGCTACCTAAATTAGATAAGTCAGTTTCGAGCCATCCCTCGTCAGATTTGTCACTGAAGACAGATAATTGATGTTCCTGGCGATTCTTTCGCCACTCTATAAACTCAACAAAATCTAGAACTTCCTGCTGTGCATTTTCTGAGAGGTGTTCTAGTTTGTCCAAAATCTTTTCTTTGAGAGAATCCATGCTAGTAGCTACCATCTTTGCCTCACAGTGTAACTCATAGTCGCTAAGATCGATTGATAGACTTTTATCTTGTCCAAAGGTATATAAGAAACACTCATAACCAAAATAAGTTAAATCAATAGTAAAGAATTTTCCAGGAGATTAAGGTGCGATCGCTTTGCCTCCAAGCAAGCGCAGAATTTTTCGCTTGCCCCATGACCCATTCCCAACATTGTATGAAAATTGGATACTCATGCTTTCAGGGGATGCGATCGCAATTTTGTGAGTGTAACTATAGAAAGTGTCCAATGTAAGAAAACGTTATCGTTGTCTAAACCTAGGATCAAGTTGTTCAAAATAACAACTTTGACTTGTTGAGAAGGTACAACTATGAATCGAATCTTAAAACGTACATTTTTACCTAGCCTCTTGGCTGCCACTTTAGCTGGTGTCACCTTAGTTCCAGCTAAACCCGCTGCTGCTGATGATCGCATACTTGAAGATGTCGGCATTGGTGCTGCCGCTGGTGTGGTATCAGGTGCTATTAGGGGAAATGGTAGGATATTAAACAATGCTGTTAAAGGTGGTGCTGCCGGCGCTGCTGTTAATGGTGTTAACGGTACCAGAAGAAATACCAGAAATCGTAACTTAGGTCAAGATATCGGAGTAGGTGCAGCCGCAAGTGGTGTCACTGGTGCGGTTACTCGCGGTCGTAAAGATACCTTAGGTGATGTAGTTGATGGTGCAGCCGCTGGTGCAGCTATCCATATCTTGAGGAATAAAAAATAATTCGTTGTTCGTAATTGATAGCTTAATTACGAATTTGCACCAATTGCCTAGCATTGCTAAGGAATTGTCAAGAGAAATCACGTTCTAACCGCGTCACCATTACCCCCAAGCGGGGAATTGACAGTTAAGCCACATAACTAAGCCTGCTTTTCGCAGGCTTATAAACACAAAGTCCGCCTGAATGCGGACTTTGTGTTTATAAGGAACGAGGTTGAAAACCGTGGAAGGACAGGAACGTAGTTCCGTATCCTGTGCTTTAGACCACGGATGAAAACCAGGTGCAGGATTAATCCTGCATTCATGCTTTCTGTTGCTCAATATACTTCTTTACCGACTCTGTGCAAATGTTGCCTGCCGTAGAAACAAAGTAACTAGGAGTCCACATAGTCGGTAATTTGTTTTTTAAGTCGGGGAATTCCTGTCTTAAATGATGCGACGCACGACCCTTTACTAATCTAATTATTTTACTTGGATCGTCAGATGGCTTGGC
>CASBQC010000068.1 GCA_949127805.1 Nostocales cyanobacterium PMM_0081 | reverse complement strand
GTCTTTTATCCTCGTCAATCACTCTTTGATACTCGTTAATGAGTCTTTTATCCTCGTCAATCACTCTTTGATACTCGTTAATCACTCTTTGATACTCGTCAATGAGTCTTTGATACTCATCGATGAGTCTTTTATACTCTTTAATGAGTATCATAACTCCGTCGATGAGTCTTAAGTCCGCGTAGGCGGACTTTGTTTGTCTAGCCGCGAATTCTATTCGTAGGGCGCTGATACAATATACAAACGAAGCTACCAATATTACTTACAATGCTTGCTGTCCGCAGGCATAGTATTTATCAGACACGTAACGTTTAAGAACCATTCAAAATTGCGAACACCTATCGCAGTGGCACTAATTGAAACTATAATTACCAGGATACTAGTCCAAAGATTGCTTTCGCGCATAGATTCCTCTTTAATAACGAGAGCGATCGCACCGCTTCTAAGTTATTCTTAAGTTTGTTGATGCGATCGCTTTTCTACAGTCGGTTTCATTCCCACACCGATTAACCACCGCTAATTTTGGCTTTGTAACCAAGCTTAATTAAAATATCCACGATTTTCTGCTTGTGGTCGCCTTGAATTTCAATATCATTATCTTTAACTGTGCCACCTGTACCGCATTGAGCTTTTAACTGCTTCACCAAATCTGCTAAAGTTTCTGGTTTTACTTGAAAACCAGTAATCACAGTGACAGTTTTCCCTTTACGTCCACTGCGGGTAGCTTGTACACGGACGTTTTGTTGTTGGGGTGGTAGTTCTTGAGTTGGTCTTTCTAAAGCAGCAGAGTTGTCGTTACCAAATTCTTGGTAGACAATACGTTTGTCAGAGTTACCTTTTCCAGAAGCCATAATACATCAAGTAAAATTCAGCTTTATAGTTGTTTATACTGATTAGGGATTAAGAAAGAAATGCCCAATAGACACGCGAAAGTGGAAATTAATTATGCTTTACCCAGAACCCTCGCAAGAGAGACGTAGCAGTGCTACGTCTCTACATCTAGGACAACAGATGCCCAATGCCCTAATCATATAAGGCGATCGTATCCTAGATGTGCAAACTGTAGCCAAGTTCTTAGAGAATGGGTAATGTCCCAATTGTTAAATTTTTCTTTTGATTTACTTGACGATTGCCAGATTGTAATCAAATACTCTAACTAAGGCGATCGCAATGTGCAAATATTTCCTAACATCCTGGAATACTGAAAAGTATATCGGTATACCAGGAAACAAAAAGCCAGGGGATGCGTCTAAAAACTCCTACATATTACCAACTCTTCATGTTTCGACAAACTGCTTTTGGCATCGCTTTCAGTGCGCTTGTCCTAGCCAGTGGATTAACGAGCAGTCCTGTACCAGGTCACACGACGAAAAATAACAGCGATCATCAGCCGTTGTCAATTGGATCTAGTCAAGTTGCATTGTCGCCCACTACTACTTTTAAAACCACAGATCTAGAAAAATCAGTTTTTGACCAAATTAATCGCTATCGAGTTTCTAAGGGTTTGTCAAAACTGACTTTAAATGCAAACATTAGTCGGCAGGCAAGGATTCACAGTCAAAATATGGCTAATGGGAAAGTTCCGTTTAGTCATAAGGGATTTGAAAAGCGAGTCAATTCTATCCCGATTACCTACAAGAGTGCGGCAGAAAATGTAGCTTTTAACCAAGGCTATAGTGACCCAGCAAGCCAAGCTATGACAGGTTGGATCAACAGTCCCGGACATCTGAAAAATCTTAAAGGCAAATATAATTTAACTGGGATTGGTGTTGCTGCTAATAGCGAAGGGGAAGTGTATCTGACGCAAATTTTTATTGGCAATAAATAGGATAATAAAGATTAGTTACTGGTTAGTGGGAGCGTGGATAGGAGTAATTTTTGACAACGCTCCAACTATCAACCATCAACCAACAATTAAAAACTAACCACTAACTACTAACTATCGGGTAATATGAGGTATTAAACCGGACTTAATTCAATTCATGGAAGATTTTCAGGTTTGCGATCGCGACCTTAGTGACGCTACGTTATCCCAATATTTACAATCAAAGGCGATCGCAGTCGATACCGAAACAATGGGATTATTACCACAACGCGATCGCTTGTGTCTTGTCCAATTGTGCAATCATGAAGGTAAAGTTACCGCAATCCGCATTGCTATTGGGCAAACCGATGCCCCAAATTTAAAAAAACTCTTGGAAGCAGCGAATATCGTCAAAATTTTTCACTTTGCCCGCTTCGACCTTGCTACCTTACGTTATCATCTCGGCATCCAAGTTAATCCTGTATTTTGCACCAAGATTGCGAGTAAGTTAGCGCGTACTTACACTAATCGTCACGGACTCAAAGATGTAGTGCAAGAATTGGAACAAGTCGAACTCGATAAAAGCGCTCAAAGTTCTGACTGGGGAAACGCTGCTAATTTATCCGCATCTCAATTAAATTACGCTGCCAATGATGTGCGCTACTTAATCAGCGTGCGGCAAAAACTGATAGAAATGCTTACTAGAGAAGAACGTTGGCAAATCGCACAAGAATGCTTTGGGTGTTTACCAACTATAGTTTCCTTAGATTTGTTGCAATTTAAGGATGTTTTTGAACATTGATAAGTTAGTTACGCTCTCGGCAAGAGTTAAAAAGTCAAAAGTCTATAATTCTTGACTCTTGACTCTTGACTCTGTACACGAGGAACATCGCGTCTCTTGTACAGACGCGAGGAACATCGCGTCTCTACACCTGTTTATTTTGTGTTTCGGCGTGATTTTTCAAGCGATCTACAACATTGTAGTCATCTGCACCTGCGGGAGTCATTGATTCTACAATACCCTCGGTTGCACCACCGATAGCCTTCCATGCAGCAAGACCACCTTTGAGTGCTGATACACGCTCAAATCCAGCAGAACGAAGCGCTTGTGCGGCTTGATTCGTTTCTTCGTCATTTGCACCGTAAACGTAAATATCGCGGCTTTTCGCTAAAGCTGGGGTTGCACGGTCTACCAATTCATCCATTGGCATTGGCATTGATCCCATGATGTGACCTTCATTGTAGGTCGTGCGATCGCGCACATCCAAAATTGTAAAAGCTGGTTCACCCCACTCCAAACGCGACTTTAGTTGATGAACATCAGACTGGGCATCAATTGGCGGCTGTGAATGAATAACATCGCCGACTACATTATTTAGAGCATTCTTAGCGGATTGCCCTACCTTATTCGCTGAATCTCCCACATTCTTCGCTGCTGATTCTACCGCATCTTTAGCTGATTCGGCTGCATCTTTTACTGACTCAACTACTTTATTTTCTTCCATGATATCCCTCGGCGATTATGTTATTAGCAATAATTTAGCAAACATCAAAATTTTACTTTCTCTTACCTGGGTATGAAGCTTCTAAATATCCCCCTTTAGATAGACTTACTGACGGAGATAAACAAATCTTTGTAGGCTATTAGTTCTTACCCCAGTTAAATTGATAGAAACATAATTTATCCGAAAATTTTTGGCTCGGATTAGAAAATTAATAACATTAAAGCAGTTATCAGTTATCAGTTACCAGTTACCACAGTAACAGGTAGGGGATTTGACCCCGACTGAAACCTACCACTTGCGAGAAGTCGGGGACTTTAACCCAAGATAAATACATC
>CASBQC010000067.1 GCA_949127805.1 Nostocales cyanobacterium PMM_0081 | reverse complement strand
TGGTGTTAATTGCGCGGTGGAACCACACTGAACCCATCCCGAACTCAGAGGTGAAACGCTGCTGCGGCGACGATAGTCTAGGGGTAGCCCTACGCCAAAATAGCTCGATGCCAGGATTTATATTTTAAGACAAAAAGCCTCTCTAAACATAGTTTTAGAGGGGCTTTTTGTTTTTGCTATATTATTAGTGATATTGTTAGCTAATTTAAGTGCAATCTAATCAGCAGCGTTCTAAAGTAATTATAGACATCTTCTATCATCTGGTAACAGCTTCGCTATCTCCTCTTTTATTTTTAAAATCCACAATTCTTTTATACATAGTCGTGTCATATGCAATCAAATATGGGACTATAAATAAGTTTAATAGCTGTCCCAATCGCCTTTTTCACTTCCTGTAAACTTAAAAAAACTCCCTGTTAAGAGGTAGATTTGGGAAGTGGGTTTAAGGGCTATCGCACCTTAACCCTACAATAAAGCGATCGCCCTATCTCAACTTTGTCAAGTAAAAGGGCTGTTGTTACTGGTGCTAAGATAATAGAATTAGCCACGGCGTTGACCCTGATACAATTTAGGCAAGTTGAATTATTCCTGTGGTTGCTTGGAACCCGCTGACTCGATTGTCAATCAAATCACACAGACTTTTTCTTTTATGGAAGAACCCTACTCAACAACTTCCGGCGCAAATTATCTAACGCGGTACATGCGCTGAGGTGACGAATTAAAGACCGACCTCGCACTGCACCAAATCGATATTCAAAACTTTCGACTTCGCCGTTTGCAGCTGCTAAACCGATGTAAACTAAACCCACTGGCTTTGTATCAGTTCCCCCATTTTGTCCTGCAACACCAGTGATACTTAGTCCCCAAGTGGTTGAAAGACGCGATCGCACTCCAATTGCCATTTGTTCTGCTACAGTAGCGCTTACCGCTCCAAATTTCGCTAAGTCTTCCGAATTCACCCCCAAGAGTCCAACTTTTACCGAGTTGTCGTAAGAAATTACCCCACCCCAAAAGTATTCAGAACTACCAGAAATTTCCGTCAACATCTGCCCCAGTCCGCCACCAGTGCAGGATTCTGCTACTGAAAGCGTTTCCCCTGCTGATCGCAATAACTCACCCACCACTGAGGCAAGGGTGTCATCATCAGCACCATAATAATTTAACCCGGCAATATCTTTAAGTTGTTTCTCAATAGGTGAAATCAATTCCTGGGCTGCGGATTGTGAAGCAGCTTTTGCAGAAACCCGCAAGCGTACTTCCCCCTTTCCTACATAAGGCGCTACTGTTGGGTTAGGCAAATTCAAATAAGGTGACACCTTTTCTGCTAAAGCAGATTCAGCAATGCCCAAAAACTTTAATGTCCGGCTGTAAATAATTTCCTTGCCCCAACCTTGGCTTTTAAGAAATGGTACTGCGGTTTCTTGCCACATTGGGTACATTTCACTAGGCACACCAGGGAAAGTGAAAATTGTTAATTCGGGACGGGGATGCCAAATTATACCCGGTGCTGTACCAGTGGGGTTGGGCAAAATTTCTGCACCTTGAGGAATTAAAGCTTGTTTGCGGTTGCTGGGAGTCATTATGCGATCGCGAGAAGCATATTTACGAGTAATATCTTCGATGATGTCAGCGCGTTCTACTAAGGGTACACCAAAAAAATCAGCGATCGCTTCACACGTCAAATCATCGGGTGTTGGACCAAGACCACCAGTAAAAATAAGAATTTGCGCTCTGGAAATAGCAATTTCTATAACTTGTTTCAGCCGTTCTGGATTATCTCCTACCACCGTTTGATAATAGTGAGGAATTCCTAACTGCGCTAATTGTTGCGCCAAAAATTGAGCATTGCTGTTAACGATATCTCCTAACAGCAATTCAGTACCAACACAAATAATTTCTGCACTCATCGGAATTGATAGTTGTTGGTTGATGGTTGTTGGTTGATGGTTGTTGGTTGATGGTTGTTGGTTGATGGTTGTTGGTTGATAGTTGATAGTTGATGGTTGATAGTTGATAGTTGATGGTTGATAGTTGATGGTTGATGGTTGTTGGTTGATGGTTGTTGGTTAAATTTGCGACTAACCACTAACCACTAACCACTAACCAATCCTTTAAGATTGTCGAGCGTGTTTCCAAACTCGCCAGCTGATTAAGCTTAACAGACAGGTGGTAGCACAGGCGTAAGCGATGCCACTCGGAATTCCAGCAATAGCTAATGCCAAACTTCCCACCCACACAGTTAAAGAGTAAATAAATAAAACCGTCAATCTGTGGGATAAACCAGCCTGTAACAGTCGGTGATGCAGATGGCGTTTATCTGCACTAAAAGGTGATTTACCGTGGCGTAGTCGTGCCAAAATCACGGCTGACATATCAACAATCGGCACTGCCAAAATCAAATAAGGCAATAACACGGCAGTGAAAGCAGGGATTTTCACTAAACCAATTACACCGACAGATGCGAGGGTGAATCCCATAAAATAAGCCCCGCCATCTCCCATAAATATTTGAGCGGGGTTGAAATTATAGCGGAGAAATCCTAGTGAAGCCCCGGCTAAAGCGGCTGCAATCAAAGCAGCTGCGGGTTGCCGCATAAACAACGCCACTACCAACATGACTACAGCGGCAATTCCGCACACCCCGGCAGCTAATCCATCTAAACCGTCAATCCAGTTGATGGCATTTACCATTCCTACCAACCAAATAACGGTGATAGGTAAACTCAGCCACTCAAGGTGAACTATTCCAACTGTAGGAATACTAACAAAATCTATGCTTACGCCTGCTTTCCAGGCACCAGCGGCAACGATAACTTGCATGACTAAGCGAGTCAGAGGAGATAAGTTTAACAAATCGTCTGCTAAACCAATCAGAAAAAAGCCAACACCACCTAAGGTAACTCCCCAGATTTGCCATTCTTTTTCCGGAGGTAAAATTCCAAATCCACCCAACCACCAAACAATTAGTAGAGAAATTATAGTACCCGCGAAGATAGAAACTCCTCCCAGGCGCACCATCGGACGTTGATGCACTTTGCGACCACCAGGTTGGTCTACACGTCCACTTTTTATGCCAATGTTTCTGACATCGGGCGTAGTCCAGAGAACGACTACGGCAGCCACAAGGAAGGCAATCAGATGATAAATCTGAGGAGGCATTTGTATCTTTAATAAGTAGTTTGACTAGAGAAAAATATCTAAAAGGATATATCTTCCTATATCTACTACATTTAGGTCATTAATCAGCATGACAATAAAAAAGGATAAAGTATGAAGTATAAGATTTTTTAGCCTTCATCTTTCATACTTTATCCTTTGCTATGCCCCTATGCTAAAGCTGGTAGGGGAATTTCCAAGTGAGGATACAAGGGGAAGCGATCGCACAACGCTGCAACTCGTCGCTGACAATCAGCAGCAACTGTCTCTGATGGAGATAGCAGGCGATCGGCAATAATATTCCCAATCTCAGTAAATTCACTTTCTCCCATACCCCGCGTTGTCATTGCTGGGGAACCCAATCTCAGACCGCTGGTCACAAATGGTGACTCTGGATCGAAGGGCACTGTATTTTTGTTTGTGGTAACTTTCACAACACTTAACAACTGTTCTGCCTGTTTACCTGTCATGCCTATAGACCGTAAATCCACCAACAGCAAATGGTTGTCAGTCCCATTTGACACCAACTTGAAGCCGCGATTTATGAGTTGATTTGCTAAAGCGCGAGAATTTGAAATCACTTGAGCCGAATAAACTTTAAATTCTGGCTTCAGAGCTTCGGCAAAAGCTACTGCTTTACCAGCAATCACATGTTCCAAAGGTCCACCTTGAGAACCAGGGAAAACTGATTTATCGAGCTTTTTACCTAATTCTGGGTCACGGGTCAAGATTATACCACTTCTTGGACCGCGTAGAGTTTTATGGGTAGTTGTGGTGACTACATCACAATAAGGGATCGGATTGGGGTGCAGACCGCTAGCTACCAAACCGGCAATGTGGGCAATATCTGCCAGTAAGTATGCACCGACTTCATCAGCGATGCTGCGAAATTTTTCAAAGTCAATTACACGAGGATAAGCCGAATAACCGCAAATTAAAAGCTTAGGACGCTCCCTAAGCGCCTGCTCTCGAATTTGCTCGTAATCAAGCTGTTCTGTTTCCTTGCTCACACCGTAATGAGAAGCTTGAAACCATTTACCGGACACATTTACAGGTGAACCGTGGGTGAGATGTCCCCCATGAGACAAATCCATCCCCATGATTTTATCACCGGGTTGCAGCAGCGTTAAAAATACAGCAAAATTTGCTTGTGCGCCAGAATGAGGTTGAACATTGGCATGAGCAGCACCAAACAACTCTTTAGCACGGTCAATTGCTAATTGTTCGATTTTGTCAACGAACTCACAACCGCCATAGTAACGCTTACCAGGTAATCCCTCGGCATATTTATTAGTCAGGATTGAACCTTGAGCTGCAAGTACAGCAGCTGAGGTAAAGTTCTCACTAGCAATCAATTCCAAGTGATCGCGTTGACGTTGTAGTTCTTGGTTAATCAACTCCGCGATCGCCGGATCGGCAAAGGCGAGAATTTCTGAGTTATTTCTAGTCACTTAAGTTATCCTTAGAGAAAATTTTCCGAACGGTTGATACGTCAAACGCACCATTCACGTATCAAAGTGTTTGTCTAGTGTCATTTTAACAATGACAAATTTTCTTTTTACTTACGATTAAATGCAACCCCAATCAATGCGTTAATTATCATAACGTTCTTTACTCATATCGACATGAAACTGCGCTCCCCCTAAAATGTCGGTAACAATAAGGATATACACGAGGGATTATATGCTAGTAATTTTAATCGAAGATCAAATCCTTGACCCTCACAAGGTTTGTCAGTCTTGTTTACTTGCTGATAAAAGCGGTCAACCCCGTTGGGGTCAAGGTCAACTGCGTTGTGGACAAGCTATCCGCAAGAAGAGCGAACAGCAGCCAGACCAGTACGAGTGCATGATGGGCTTCCGCATCGCCCATATAGAATAGCCAATTTGCTAGAAGACCTCGTAATTGCGTTATCCTAGGCTCATAATGACTATTAAAATTTCACCACAGGAGAACGCACAATGTCTTGGCGTGGGTCTACAACAGTTTCGGATCGCATTTTTGCTTGCTTACCTTATTTGCTGCCTGTAATTGAGGTTTTTAAAGAAGGAAGATTTTTGTTCGCACAGTTTCCACCTCTGCAACTGTTATTTCTTCCCCTTGTGCCATTGCTAAACATTTACTATGGTGTCAGTTTTGCGGGACTGATTATTTTCTTTGCTTTATTTTTCTTCGTCATCAGAAACGAAAAAATCAGTCACTTTGTTCGTTTTAACACGATGCAGGCAATTCTTTTAGATATTGTGATTTTCTTGTTTGGCATTTTGACCGAGGTTGTTGCGCTAGTTCCGGCTGGTAATTTTGCGATACAAACCCTATCCACTACCATTTTTCTCGGCATCATGGTAGGGGTTGTATATTCTATTGCTCAGTCGGTGCTAGGACGTTACGCAGAAATTCCCGCTATTTCTGATGCAGTCTACATGCAATTGCCACGTTAAGAGTTAACGTTTGGTTACAGTATTTTCCAAGCGACCAATACCTTCAATTTCCACGCGGACGCGATCGCCTACGTGCAATTCACCAACCCCAAAAGGTGTACCTGTCAGCACGACATCCCCTGGCTGTAGTGTCATCACTTGACTAATATAAGACACGAGAAAATCTGGGGGAAAGACCATTTGATCGATACAAGCAGATTGTACAGGAAGAGCATCTTCATTTAAAAAAGTTTGCAATCTCGCTCCCGGATTTAATTCTCGGACAATCCAAGGACCCAGAGGACAAAAAGTGTCAAAACCTTTGGCTCGTGTCCATTGACTATCCCGCTTTTGTAAATCCCGCGCTGTCACATCATTGGCGATGGTGTAACCCCAGATTTTGGAGTGTGCCTCCTCTGGTGTACAGTCAATAGTGCGATCGCCTATCACCAGTGCCAACTCTCCTTCATAGTGTATCTGTTGCGACTGCCGAGGATATTTAATTTCTGTCTCCGAAGCAATGATAGATGTCGGCGGCTTCATAAATATTAATGGCTCACTCGGTACTTCCGTGTTCATTTCCGCCGCATGATCTGCATAATTCTTACCCACCGCGACAATTTTTGAGGGAGAACAGGGAGCCAAAATTTTGTAACTGTCTGGTTCCAAGTTCAAATCAGTGGGTTGTCCTTGCAGCCAAGGCGGAGCATCCAACACCTGAACATCTAGGGATATTTGTAATAACCCATAGTAAATAATACCTTCTTGATTTTGAACTCGCACATAGCGCTGCGCCATAACTTTTGATGAATATCCTTATTGTTTGTAATTAAAAGCTGTAAGCTCCGTAAGCCACATTCCTAAACTCACAAGCCATAGCCATCTCACCATTACTTCGCGCTTTATTCAAAAAGAAGAGCGAATTGTCAAAGCACCCACTCAGGCAATAACGTGCAGTTTCTCGGTCTTAGATTTGAACTGGGGGAAAAAAGGAACGTTGCTGATTAAAATAGAAAGCTGGTAAGATTATAAGTCCTTGTTGCTTGACTATGTTGATCGGTGTTGGTCAGAGTGCCAAAGCGAACTTTATCCAAATCGATATCAGACATCAGCAGCCTTTTTGTCCATAAGGAGACACATATACCATGAAAACAGTTTACGAAACAATGTACATCCTGCGTCCTGACTTGGGAGAAGAACAGGTAGAGCAAGCAGTCAATAAATACCAGAACTTCCTTCAAGAGCAAGGTGCAGACAATATCGAAATTCAAAATCGCGGTAAACGTCGTTTGGCTTATGAAATCAATCGTAACCGAGACGGCATTTACATCCAAATGAATTACACTGGACCTGGAACTGCGATCGCTCCGATGGAACGCGCTATGCGTTTAAGCGAAGAAGTAATTCGCTACCTGACTATTAAGCAGGACATTCCTGAGGAAAAACCAGAAGCAGAAGTCGTCGCTTCATAATGGAGAATAGGGAATAGGGAATGGGGAATGAGGAATGGGGCATGGAAAGAATTGTATTAGAACGCGCATCACAATAGTCAAGCGTATTTAATTTCCATTGCCCCTAACCGAGGGTGCCCATTGCCCCAATCTTTTTTCACTCTTATAATAAATTTCCCTTTTTTATTCTTGCGGATTTAGCTAAGAATGTTACATTAACAAGTACTTGCCGAGGGTAGTACCACTGCCGTTATACCTAAGGTGTCCAAGATTCTTAACAAAAACCGTAAGTTACTGTGAGCCAAGCTGACACCTCCACCATCCAAACTCTTTCTACGGAAGCATCGCAACTGCACTCACAGTTGCTTCTTCGCGATCAATTAGTGCAACAGTTATCTCAAGAACTCTTCCGGCTAGTTAAGGGCAATACTAATTTTATGCCCCAGCGGTCAGAGAGTGAGCCAGATTTGAGTCAGTTGCAAGCATTGCGAGAACAACTCCAAGCCGTTGAGCAACAAGTGACATTTTACCAAGAGCAGATTACGACTCGTGATGCCGAGATTTATCAATTACGGCAGACAGTACAAGAATTAAGCGATCGCAGTCGGATGTTGGAACAAGTAGTACAAGAATTGCCCCAAATTTACCGACGTAAGTTTGAGGAACGTATGTCTCCAGTCAGAGAAAAAGTGGCAACGCTACAACGAGAAAATCGCCAATTGCAAGCAGAATTGCAAAGTGTCAGCTATCGTTTAGCACTTAAAACCCGCACCACTAGTCACAGCGGTATTGATTTGCCTAATTTCCCTCGTCCAGGAGGAGGTCAACCAAATATTTCTACCCCCCAGAATGCCTGAAGTTGTAACGAAAGCAAGAAACTGCGGAGCAATAAATTATTAAATTTGACATTCAGCTTGAACTTTGTAGCTGCATAATTATAAAAAATATGCTACGATAAATAACTCTGTGGAAGTGGTTGCTGCTTATTTTCTAAAAGTAAACAACCATAGCCAACAGGTAACAACTGTATTTATTACAGATAGAAGTAGTGATTGGTTATGGCTAGGAAGTAGCCATATCCAAACGTTATTGATATGGTGAGGTGACAGGGCTAGTTGAAGAAGTTATGCCAGAAAAATTGCTCTGAGAATTTATTCGTGCATAACTTAAATTAGTACCAGCCCTTGCATTTACAAGATGTGGTTTGGATTATAAAAAGCGTGAAACTTATCTTGACCGACGACTGTGGTCGTTTATTGCTACACCTGGAGAGCGCGAATCTCGGTATAAACAGTCATGTTTATTTAGAGCGTGATTGATAGTGCAAAACTTGGGCGATCGCCTCACCATTATTCTGTCTCGGAGATATAATCTCAGCCTGATACCACCAAACTGTTATCCTTGACAACGGTGAATATATCCTCGTAAGTATCAAAACTTTCAAAAACAGAGTCTAGTTGGGTAAGTTCCAAAATTAACCGCACAGAAGCTGAACAATTGCAAATAACCAAGCGACAACCGCTTTGTCGGGCTACTTTCAATCCTTTTACTAAGGGAACCAAGCCAGAACTATCCATGAAATCCACTTCAGCTAAATCAATAACCCAGAGTTGGTCACGCTGGGGATTCACAGTAGCCATTTTTTCGCTCAAAGCCTTACCACCTTCTCTGTCTATGCTTCCTTGGGGTTTGAACAAAATCACTTGACATTCTTGTGCGATCATGGATTTTACAGGGTAGTTGGAAAACTTCAAAAAACAGGAAAACAACATTAATACTGCTTTTCTTTCAATCAAAAGGTTACTGGTTTTACCTTATACTAAGGCAAGTACAGCAATGCTTTTAAAAGAGATATCGTCAGTATTCATGCCGTATAATTTATGTTTACTTTAATTAATATAGGCATAAGCCTCAAAGAAATTCAGTAACATCCGCAT
>CASBQC010000066.1 GCA_949127805.1 Nostocales cyanobacterium PMM_0081 | reverse complement strand
TGGGTTAAAACCCTTGATTTTGTATTAGTCCACGGAGGTGGACTTCGCTTGTGTAGTAGCGAATTCTATTCGCCTTTTCAAACTTTCAAAAATCTTCAAAACTAATGCGATCGCACACTATTAAAGCTTTTCTAGCCACTCGATAATTTGCAGATTTACCAAATCTGGAACTTCATCATGAGGACAATGACCGGCGTTAGGAATGGGAACGATTTTGATTTCTTTGCCATTCTTACCTGCTTCCTCGTAAATCTTTGCCCCGGTGATTGGTGTCCAAGGATCATCTGCACCCCAAATTACCAACAAGGGAACGTTCACTTTAGGCAACAATTCCCCAGGTTCAGGACCCGGAGGTGCTGTCAGGATAGAAGCGAAAACTTGCTGCGCTCCTGGATCGCAAGAGGGAGTATAAAGTAAATCGACTAATTCATCAGTAACAGCTTGGTGATCGCGATAAACTTGATATAAAGTCCGGCGAATTTGCGACCTTTGACGGATGCGATTAAAAACAAATTTCCCTGTAATGGGATGACCGACTAACCTGTTAAACGTTGACATGACCATGCGTAACGGTGGGTTCAATTCATGAGGACGATGACTCAAACCACCCGCAGAATTAATCAAAACACCACCAGCAGCAATTTCTGGATGTTCTGCCACCACCATTAAGCTTAAAAGCGCACCGATGGAGTTACCGATAAATACCGCAGGTTCGCTAATATGCGTTGTGCAAAAATCTTTCAGCAATTCCACCCATACTTCTAAACTGTAATTCAACGGCGGTTTATCAGAACCACCAAAACCCAAAAGGTCAATAGCAAATACTTGGTAGCCTGCTGCTGCTAAAACCGGGATATTTTTCCGCCAATGTCCAATCGAAGCACCAAAGCCATGAATCAGTACTAAAGGACGCCCTGTACCCATGACGGTATACTGAATTTTGTAGTCCTTCCAACTCCAGAAGAGTTTTTCAAAGGTCGTTGTTGCTGGCTGGTTAGTTACAGTCATTATTAAGATTTATAAAGTGTTTCTTAAATCAATAGTAGTGCGTCAAGGACTAATTGAAGGATAGATTTTCTGATTTAGACGGCGATTCCCTTGCGTCTCTCTAACCGTCATTTAGGAGTTTGACAGACTAATAGTAATATTCTCTGACCTATATGGAATAAATAACAAAATGCTATTTTGGAATCAGTCCCAGTTGAGTTGAGATATTTACCCTATGACTGTTTCTGCCAACCAACTCAAGACAGAGATTTTCTACCCCGATTCTGACGGTAAACCGATGGCAGAGAGCGATCCAGCACGCGATTATCTAATTTATGGTGTTGAAGCTTTAAATATTTATTTCCAAAACCGAGATGATATATACGTATCGGGAAATTTGTTCATTTACTACAAAAAGGGTGTCCCAAGCGCAGTAATTGCTCCCGATGTGTTTGTTGTGATTGGGGTAGAAAAGAAAAAACGCCTTAGTTACAAAGTTTGGCAGGAAGAAGGTAAAGTTCCTAATTTTGTTTTAGAAATTACTTCTGCAACTACTCAGGAAAACGACGAAACGGAAAAACCTCTCAAATATGCGGCTTTAGGTGTGCAAGAATACTTTCAGTATGACCCGATTGGGGATTATCTGACACCACGACTCAAGGGTTCGCGTTTAGTTGAAGGCAAATATGAATCTATAGCCTCAAATTATTTAGCTGATGACGTTTTGTCAATCAAGAGCGAACAATTGGGTTTAGACTTACGGCTGATTGATGGAGAATTGCGGTTCTACGATCCGAGTACTGAAAAGAAACTCTTGAGTTATCAAGAAACTGAATTTGCACGACAACAAGCTGAATTTGCACGACAACAAGCTGAACAAGCACGACAAGATGCAATACCTAGGTTGTTGGAATTGGGATTGAGTGTAGAGCAAATTGCAGCCGCTCTCAGTTTAAGTGTGGAGGAAGTTAGAGGTTTTGTCAGGTAGTAAGGGATAGAGCCGCTTAAAAGCGAAGAAATGAGCGGTAAACCGCTCACTACCTATTAAGACTATTCTAGGGTTAATTTGTTGATGCGATCGCCTGACAATAGCCTTGGTTAAGTTTCCTAAATTTTTACTAGACATGTTAGTTTCTCACTCCCCACGGGATTAATAGCTGAGGGGAGATTTTTTTTCATGTAAACTTCTACCCCGTTGGTAGGGTATGAAATGAAAAACAAAAATCATAGTTACTTAGTTTATTTTGGTAAAGTGTTTTTTGCTACTACTTTATGTAGCAGTGATTTTCCCAATAACTTATTCATATTCAGGGTTTTCTATCATAACAAAACCAATATTAATAATTTTACCAGTCACTCTTGTTACTAATTAGCTAGTAACAATGCTGAAACAGACAATCCTAGCAATTCTCATCCGTATGGTAATAGCAACGACGAATGCGGAAGAACTCTAGGAGGTAAAAGTAATACGACAAACGACATGTTGTCGTAGAGGCTGAGAAGACGAAGATAAAAGGT
>CASBQC010000065.1 GCA_949127805.1 Nostocales cyanobacterium PMM_0081 | reverse complement strand
TGATTGTAGAGGAGATAATTAAGAAAAATTTAGTCTGATTAATCATATTTTCATATTACCTTTCGGAGATTGAATTTATTGTTGATCTGGCGCTAAAAATTGCTGTACACGCTGCCATACTTGTTCTAATAAATGAGGATTATCTGCGTCAAACCACTCGATTTGTGGATATGCTTTAAACCATGTGCGTTGACTTTTGGCAAATTGTCGTGTATGCAAAATTGTTAATTCTTGAGCTTGATCCAAAGATATCTCCCCAACTAAATATTGTTTTATTTCTTGATATCCTAATGTATTTAACAAAGACAAGTCAGCACCATATTTATGACAAAGATATTCTACTTCAGCTACGAACCCATTTGCTATCATTTGTTCTGTGCGCTTTGCAATACGCTGCGTTAAGTGGTGAGAATCGCAATCTAAACCAATTTGCAAAATTGGATAATTTGGTGGATTCTCTCCTTGCTGTTGGGAAATAGGGCAACCAGTGACATAAAATACCTCTAATGCTCTTAAGGTTCGCACTGTATCGTTGGGGTGAATTTTTTGGGCTGCAACTGGATCAACTTGTTGCAGCATAATGTAGAGTTGCATTTGACCCAAAGATTCGAGTTGCGATCGCAATTCTTTATGTGGTGCAACTTTGGGAATTTTCATTCCTTGTACAATAGAACGTATATATAAACCGGTACCACCAACTAGCAATAATGTAGTAACATCAAGAGAAGCAATTAAGGCTTGTGCTTGCTCTTGGTAGTCTGCTACCGTCATGATGTCTGTGGGAGCGCAAATATCTATTAAATAATGTGACACCAACTTTTGTTCAGCCGGTGTTGGTTTAGCCGTACCAATATCAAACTCACGGTACACTTGACGGGAATCTGCACTCAGAATTACAGAACCCAACTTTCTTGCCAAAGCTAACGCTAACCCCGACTTACCTGTTGCAGTTGCTCCACAAATTACAATTAATTTGGTCATTGGTTAAATGTTAGTTGTTAGTTGTTGATGGTTGTCTTCCCCACTCCCTTCACCTCCCCATCTCTAGCAAGGGTTTTATGCTATAATTTTGGAGCTTTTTCGCCTTTAGGTATTTTGGCACAAGCGATACTCACGCGGATAGTTGCTGCGCGATCGCTCTCCTCACACGGATAATATGCTAATCGCACTCTGACCGAATCCATAAAATAAACGAAGCCACCTACATACCCTATATAAACTTATCATCTAATTGCCCTACAGTCGCCTCCAACCCTTTTGTGTTAGAATTTTGGAGTGATTTGACTTTATTTGTATTTTAGCGAGTTCACCCCCACAATCAGGAGAAATTACATGACGAGTAGTTACAGTGCCGATCAGATTCAAGTTCTGGAAGGTCTGGAACCCGTCCGCAAGCGACCGGGGATGTATATCGGTACTACCGGACCACGGGGACTCCATCATTTAGTTTATGAGGTGGTGGACAATTCCGTTGATGAAGCTTTAGCTGGGCACTGCACTCACGTGGAGGTTGATCTGAATGCCGATGGTTCTGTCACTGTCACAGATGACGGTCGCGGTATTCCCACCGATATTGTCTCCAAGACGGGAAAATCAGCACTAGAAACGGTGATGACAGTACTCCACGCTGGAGGTAAATTTGGCGGTGGGGGTTACAAAGTTTCGGGAGGATTGCACGGAGTTGGTATTTCTGTTGTCAACGCTTTGTCTGAAACGATTGAAGTGACAGTTTGGCGAGAGAAAAAAGTCCATGTCCAACGCTTTGAACGCGGTATTCCTGTTACTGAAATGATAGTGGAGCCGTTGAAAGAAGCAAGAACTGGAACTTCTATCACCTTCAAGCCAGATGAACAAATCTTCACTACGGGTATTGAGTTTGATTACATCACTTTATCAGGTCGTCTGCGGGAATTAGCATATCTGAATGCAGGTGTGAGAATTATCTTCACCGACAACCGTTTAGAATTACTTAAAAGCGATACACCTAAGATAGAAACCTATGAGTATAGGGGTGGTATCAAAGAGTATATCGCCTACATGAACCGCGACAAGCAGCCACTGCATGAAGAAATTATTTTTGTGCAGGGAGAACGCAACAACGTGCAAATTGAAGTGGCTTTGCAGTGGTGTACTGATGCTTATACGGATAACTTATTAGGATTTGCTAATAATATTCGCACCATTGATGGTGGTACGCACCTTGAGGGTTTGAAGGCAGTTCTGACGCGCACCTTGAATGCGATCGCCCGCAAGCGCAATAAAATTAAAGACAATGAACCAAACCTCAGCGGTGAACACGTCCGCGAAGGTTTAACAGCGGTAATTTCCGTCAAAGTCCCCGATCCAGAATTTGAAGGACAAACTAAAACCAAACTGGGTAACACCGAAGTCCGGGGAATTGTCGATTCTTTAGTAGGTGAAGTTCTCACCGAGTACTTAGAATTTCGTCCTGGTATTGCCGATACCATTTTAGATAAAGCCATCCAAGCTTTCAAAGCTGCTGAAGCAGCGCGTCATGCACGGGAGTTAGTCCGTCGGAAATCTGTACTAGAATCGTCCCCATTACCCGGTAAATTGGCTGATTGTAGCTCCAGAGATCCCAGCGAATCGGAGATTTTCATCGTCGAAGGCGATTCAGCCGGCGGTTGTTTTTTTGTATACACGAAGATTTTACTTACTGAGGGACGGGAAATTACCATCAAGGAGCTCATAGAGGAGCAAGAACAAGGTAAAGAGAACTTCTGTTACACCATTAGGGAGAGTGGCAACATAGGTGTAGAACGTATTATCAATGCCAGACGAACCAAGGAAAATGCGGAAGTCATCAAATTGACCTTGGACAATGGTGAGACAATTATCTGCACACCAGATCACCCCTTTATGTTGCGAGATGGCAGTTATAAAGCAGCAGAATTACTGACTCCCCAAGATTCGCTGATGCCGATACATCGCAAACTCTCCCAGAAAAATGAACGGGGAACAGGGCTGAATGGCTACGAAATGGTTTGGAATCCATTGAATGATACATGGATTTACACGCATTTATTAGCAGATTTTTATAACCTTGAATATGGTGTTTATCAGTCTTCAGGTAGATGTCATCGCCATCATGTTGACTTCAACAAACTGAACAACAATCCGACAAATATCAAACGGATGTCACCGGAAGCGCACTTAGAACTGCATCGGCAAAACTTGGAAAAGACATTACATCGACCAGATGTAATTGAAAAAAGCCGCCAAGTTCATCAAAGTGAAGAATTTCGCGCTTTTATGAGCGAACGAATGCAGCAAGAACAAACGCGGCAAATTCTCTCAGAACAAGCAAAAGCGCAGTGGGAAGATGAAGCCTACAAAGCTTATATGCTTGCTAAATGGCGTGAGTTTTATCAAAGTAATGAAGCTTATCGGCTAGAAAATAGCGAACAACTCAATCAAGCGCAACAAGAGTATTGGAGTGATGAAGCAAATCGTTTAGCTCAATCTCAACGAGTGCGGGAGTACTTTGAAAACAATCCACAAGCGCGGAAGGTACTTTCGGAATTAGCGAAAAAACAATGGGAAGACCAAGATTTATTAGATTGGCGTCGAGAAAAAACTAAGGAACAATGGACGTGGGAATTTCGCAAGCAACGTCTTGAAGCGTTAGAGAAAACCTACTATTTCAAAACTATTGCCGGTTTGAAGGAAGTAGAATTGCAACTTGGTTGTTTGGATTTGGAGGTTTATAGCTCTTATCGCAAGCGAACACGCGATAAATCTATGTTGCGTTGGGAGACTTTTTGCGATCGCTATTTTCATGGTAATCGCAGTAGAGCGCGTGAAGCCGTGAAAAATTATAACCATCGCGTTGTCTCTATCGAACGCTTGGAAGAAAGAATGGATGTTTACGATATCGAAGTTCCCAACTCTCACAACTTTGCTTTGGCAAGTGGTGTGTTTGTGCATAACAGCGCTAAACAAGGACGCGATCGCCGGACTCAAGCCATTCTTCCCCTACGTGGTAAAATCCTGAACATCGAGAAAACCGACGATGCCAAAATCTACAAAAACAACGAAGTTCAATCGTTGATTACAGCACTTGGTTTGGGTGTAAAGGGTGATGAATTTGACTCTACCCAACTGCGCTATCACCGCATAGTCATCATGACAGACGCGGACGTAGATGGAGCGCACATCCGCACACTGTTGTTAACTTTCTTTTATCGATATCAGCGAGCGCTTATCGAACAGGGTTTCATATATATTGCTTGTCCACCACTATATAAAGTAGAACGGGGACGCAATTATTACTACTGTTATAGCGAGCGCGAACTGCGACAGCGTTTGGCTGAGTTTCCCGACAACGCTAATTACACCATCCAACGGTTCAAAGGTTTGGGGGAAATGATGCCAGCACAACTCTGGACAACGACAATGAACCCAGAAACCCGCACCTTCAAACAAGTGGAAATTCAGGATGCGGCTGAAGCGGATCGCATTTTCACTATTTTAATGGGCGATCGCGTTGCACCGAGGCGTGAATTCATTGAAACCTACGGTTCTAAACTCAACCTCACAGATTTAGATATCTAATGAAGTATGAAGGATGAAGGATGAAGTATGAAAAAGGGAAAAATATGAGTCTTACTTTCATCCTTTATCCTTTACACTTCATCCTTTAGTTCTACCTTTTAATCAGGAGTTGCCAAGTTGCCATTGCGATCGCCCAATCTTCTTGGGTATGTATCGCTAAGACTCGCACTGCTGAGTCAGCGGTGGCAATATCCTCATCAACAGGTTTGTGGGTATTTTTTTCTGGGTCAATTTTCATACCCAAAAATCCAAAGGCATCACAAACAGCTTGACGAATTCCTGGAGAATTTTCACCAACACCGGCGGTGAAAACTAAAGCATCTAATCCCCCCAGACTGGCAAGCATTGACCCAATACCAGAACGTAGGCGATGTACGTACATATCCCAAGCAAGTTGAGCGCGGTAATTACCTTGAGCGATCGCCTCCATCACTTGCGGTAAATCGCTGGATACACCCGAAATTCCACGTAAGCCAGAAACTTTATTTAAAACATAGTCTAAGCGTTCGGCTGAGTAATTTGATTGCCGCATCAGGTGAATCAAAATGCCTGGATCGACTGCACCAGAACGGCTACCCATCATTAACCCATCCAGGGGTGTGAACCCCATTGTCGTGTCAACACTGCGACCGTTTTTAATCGCTGCCAAAGAGCAACCATTGCCTAAATGACAGGTGATTATCCGTAAAGAAGCTAAATCTCGATTGAGAATTTGAGCAGCACGTTTAGAGCAGTATTCGTGACTGATCCCATGAAAGCCGTAGCGACGGATACCTTGTTCTATCCATTCGTAGGGACCAGGATAAATTGCCGCTGCATCGGGCATCTGGGAATGAAATCCGGTATCAAAAACTGCGACTTGGGGTATATTTCCCAAGCTTTTTTCAATGGCTTCGATTCCTTCCAAAGCGGCTGGATTATGTGATGGAGCGAGGTTAGAAAAACGAGCGATCGCCTTTTTCACTTCATCAGTAATTACCACACTGGCACGGTAATCTTGTCCACCATGTACTACACGATGTCCCACCCCCTCGATTTCTGACAACTGACTAATCACCTTCGTGGAACCGCGAGTCAAGGTATGAAGCATATAAGCGACGTGTGCAGGTCGGGAATCAGCGTAGATTTCTTCCTCCAGCACGCCACCATTAGCTGATTTGACGTTGATTTCTGCCACACCGCGATCTTGAGTCCATTTAACTTTACCTCTCCAAAGCGGTTCGAGTGGTTCTGTCGGCAAACCCTCATCTGTTATTTCATACAGACAACTCTTTTGGCTGCTAGATCCGGCATTCAGTACCAATATTTTCATCGCTTTTTGTTGCCAGCAAGGTTTGTGAGCTATAATTTGCGGTTTTCTAAGCTCTCTGTTAAAAGTTTAGTCAAAGGCAAAAGATAAAAGCTATGAAGAAGCAATTATTATTGGCTCTGATGTTGTTTGGTTTTATTTTTTCATCGGAAATTGCTGAAGCGAAAGATACACGTCTTAATTCTTTACAAGAACAAGCTACAACCGGACAAAGTTTAATTGCTCGCAGGCTGAGTCCACGACGGCAAAATAAAAAGCAAATTGGCAAACGACGAGGTTTAGGAAGGTTAAATCTCCAACGGTTTACTCAAAGAAGGAGTGTTAAAAAACGCAGTCATTTTTCAGTAAATCTGCGACGGCTAATTCAAAGACGGGTTAGAAGAGAAAAAAAGGCGATTAAAATCGCGACTACACAAGCAAAACCGACGTAGGTGGGTTTTGAAACCATTCATTTTTTGGCATTGCATAACGGTGGGATGAATCGTAGAGACGTTCAATTTTTGACATATATGACAAAATCATCCCGAAAATATGCAACGCTCATTTTTTCTTAAGTCCGCGTAGGCGGACTTTGTCTGTGTAGCCGCGATTTTAATCGCCAGGGCTTTTCTAAGCGGCGCCGACTTTAACGTTTGCTTCTAGAGTAGATAATCTTTCGGCAAGTAGTTTTTCTAGGGTTTCTAAAGCTTTGGTGAAACCTTCGATACCTTCTGCTAGTTTATCGAATGCCATGCGATCGCTCGTGTGCATTTTTTCAAAGATATCTTTGTCCACCGGTGTTTTTTCAATACCCATTTTCGGTGCATTCTTGGGATCGAGTTTGCGTGGCAATGCGTCTGTAGTCGATTGCAACTCAGCCAAAAGTGCTGGGGAAATGGTCAACAAATCACAACCAGCTAATTCAGTAATTTCACCAATATTACGGAAGCTGGCTCCCATAACTTGAGTTTTGTAACCGAACTTTTTGTAGTAGTTGTAGATTGTTGTCACAGACAAAACACCTGGGTCTTCCTGTGCAGGATAGCTATCGCGTCCGGTGTCTTTCTTGTACCAGTCGAGAATCCGTCCAACAAAAGGAGAAATTAGAGTAACACCAGCTTCTGCACAAGCGATCGCTTGGTGAATGCCAAACAATAAAGTCAGGTTGCAGTGAATACCTTCTTTTTCCAAAATTTCCGCAGCGCGAATGCCTTCCCAAGTAGCAGCAATTTTAATGAGAACGCGATCGCGTCCAATTCCAGCGGCTTTGTATTGAGCAATCAATTCGTGTGCCTTCGCAACCGTAGCCTCAGTATCATAGGACAAACGAGCATCTACTTCCGTAGACACCCGACCGGGAATGATTTGCAAAATCTTCAATCCAAAAGACACTGCCAAACGGTCAAACGCCATCACAACGATTTGGGCTTGGCTTGCGCTTGAGCCTGCATCTTTCTTTGCTTGGAGTAATGTCTGATCGACAATTTCCTGATATTCTGGCATCTGTGCCGCAGCAGTAATCAGGGATGGATTAGTCGTAGCGTCTTGTGGCTTAAACTTCTCAATTGCCTGGATATCTCCGGTATCTGCCACGACAACGGTCATTTCTCGCAATTGTTCTAGTAAATTTTTAGACATACATACTCCGTAAATGTTGTTTGCTTAGGATTTACTCATTCCCCAGTTCTTTATATCCTTCGCTGTACCCATCAATTCTAATTGTGCCAATTTTTCTTCACAATTGCTCATCTGGGGGAGTGGGAGAGTGGGGGAGTGG